>NZ_JBFROI010000025.1:7209-139137 GCF_041471405.1 Vibrio sp. 10N.261.52.C11 | reverse complement strand
GTGTTCATGGCACGCTTACGGTTAAGAGCCTGATAATGCAAGGAATTACAGGCACAAAAAAGCCCACACTAGGTGGGCTCTTTCGTATAATGTGGTGCGCTACTGGACTCTACTATCTAACTTAACCAATTGATTGAATTGAATAATATAAAAGTAGAGTTTTAAGATGTTACCTCTAGTGTTACTTCAGCAAAAACTAACCTAAGTTACTCCAGTCACCCAGTAACTACACTTAGCCTAAGAGTTTTCAGCTCAAGATGCCTGATATTTCATTGAACTTAAACATGAGAGTGAGACAGCAGACTTTAAGCCATAAGTTATTGATATTAATAAAATAGAATTAAATTGCTCTCTTTTAGTATTACCTCAGGTATTACTTTGTGGCAAAGTATCATCATAGGTTCTCTTTACTCACTACACTTCATACTCTATTCCTAAAGCTTCCACAAATATTTTCTCAGCTTCGATGATCATACTTTTTCGTTCATTCAAAACTTTTCGTTTCTCATTTTCACTTGAGGCTGGGTTTAGGGCGTCCAACATTCCTTTTGTGAGGAACATATCTGCAAGATCATCATCTCTCAGATCATCTGCGTCAATAAACTTACTAAACCTATCACCATATCCTTTCAACCTAGGAACAACGCTTTCTGGGAAGAATGCGTTACCTTCACTCTTTACATCCTTAAATAGGTAGGATAGATACATTCCATCCAATTTTTTATCAAACAAATAAGGTTGAAGTTTATGATCTTTCTGTCGATTCAGCATGAAGAGAATCAAAGCATTTGAACGTACGCTTCCTGCATTTATTTTCTTTGGAAACTCTGCTGTTTTAAAAGATACACTAGGTTTATCACTATAGAGAATATCAACATTTTCACCATTTAGATAAGCTCTAAACTGATTGTATGCCTCTCTCTGCTTGCTTATTGTATAAATCGTAAAATAATTTGAATATGTAGTTATCCAAAACCATCTTTTTAGATCTTCAAGCTGATTTCTATGAGGCATATCCAATGTATTAAAAAAATCTGTAATAAATATTAGTTGCGGGATGTATGGTAATTGCTTCCCATCTAATACCAACAATTCTTCATATAAAAATTTAGCTGATTTTTCTATTGAATTTATTGTTTTTTTCGCGACTTCGATGAAGTCTTTCCTCTTGGCTAAAGTTGTCAAATTATTTGACTGATCAAAATATGCCTTACCAAAAGAGTGTGTAATACATTTTAATATCAAATCTCTTGGGTTAGGTACATTTTGAAAATTATACTGCTCCAACCTTATCAGTAAGCTATCAATCAAGCTCCCTAGCCTGAAATCCCTATCTCGGTTATATGTAAGAGCCGAGATCATCCAGTCAGGTGATATATCTGTACCTTTTGAGTTGACTCTCGAAAAAATTTCTACCGCTTCATCAACTCTACCACCATTAATATTTATTGATGGTATTTCATAGTCAATTAGTGCAGCCCCCAAGTCAGCATACCGCTCCATATACAGTTCAACTTTTTCCTCACTAAGCTCACTTTTAAGTAAGCGGGATTGAAATGAAAAAGCGGCTTTGGTATCAACAAGTTGATATAGAGGAACCTGGTAAGGTAAAATCAAGCTCTGTGCACGAGGTACTAAAAACTCCTCTGTAGATAAGTCGTAATACACATTAAACTTTTTCTCCCAAAGCTCTCTATTAACAAGGTCCTCGTTGCTATTGGGATCATTTAAACACCCAAAAAGAGCTGACAGCCTTTGGAAGCCATCAAGAATAAACCAATAATCAGGACTGTCGGGTTCAGGAAGCAAGAAACCTCCCATTTCTTCGGCCCTCTCGAAAGATTCTGATTCAGGTTTCCACATCAAAATTGAACCAATTGGATATCCATTTTTAATGCTATCAAATAAGTCTTTTATTGCATTAAGGTCCCAAACAAAGTCCCGTTGGAATTTTGGTATTTGGACGTTACCAGAACGTATACTATCCATCCAGTTGACCAAGCGTCTAACTTTGGTTTCTATTGATAATTTTTTAGTCATAGCAATTCTCGAATTTTCTGGATGATCTCTTTTAGTTCATTTGGGTTTTGTTGATACTGGGTGCGAGAAATTAAAGAAGCTCTATCTACACATTCTAAATTGAACAACTTGGGGCACTCTGTTTTAAAGTCCTCTCGACCTGAGTTAGTAAAATTCTTCATATTATTTCGCCTGAATATAGCCTTATCTTGGGCATCCACAGTCGAGAAAAGTGTCTGCAACTCTACAGGTAGAGCATCAAAATTAACATTACGGAAACCTTTTTCAAGATCAAAGTAATCTTTTTGCTCTGCTGTAAATCTCAGATAAGCCTCAATATAAGGGCGATTCTCAGTCACATCACCAAACGCGATATCTGGAATATAGTTTTCCATTTCCCGCTTTTCCAGGATATGGAATGGCACATTATTTCTGTCTAAGAATGCCACCAGATTATTTAATCCATCTTTTAAAGGTTCTGTTGAATACGTTTTATCACTATCCAAAAGGACAAAACACCTCAAATACTCGCTCTTGTCCTTAGTAAAAGATGGTGCATTAAAACTATCCTTCTCTGTTTCAATGACTTGTTCAATTGAGCTTCCTCCCCCCATTACAAATTGAATCCACCTATTATCGATGTGTTCTTTTATCTTTTTTGTATCTTGACGAAAACACCTGAATATTGCTTGTAAAAAATGAGCATCGTTACGGCTATTCTCTAAAATGATTTTCAAAGGAGAGTTAAGGTATTGAAAAGCTTCAAAAGCAGTGTGCGTATCACCAATTGCAACCTTTACCTTATCTTGACCATTATTCATCTCCATTGATTTTACAAAACTTTCTTCCAATAGCTTTTGATCTGCCACGCTTAAGCCTTGATGCCAATCAGAAGCCTCTATAGCCTCTAGAGCATCAAAGTCACTAAGATAAAATGTATGTTGTTCAGTACAAACACTCCAAACCTTATTAAGGTTATGCATATCAATATTGCTTTGACTAAAAATTTGTGGGGCAATAGTAAAGAACAAATCAATTCCCTCTTTGTGCTTTAGCTAATTTTTTTGCTTCTATAAAACTATCATTGAAGATATTTTCAGGCCAAAAACTGACATTACCTTTAGTGTCAACATCAATAGGTTTTAACTCACTAACACTAGTATCTTCATTAAAGTCCACAAAATAAATTTTTATACTTTCCGAAGGCAACACTCCTGAAGCAACAAGATTTCTAAGTCTTAAAACCATATTTTGGGAATGTGTTTCGATAAGGTATTTTTTATTTGTATCTTCAAGAACAGACTTTACAAACAACTCACCAAGATCCCCATGGGCCGCAGGGTGTAGGTGTAATTCAGGTTGCTCTAGTACAATTAACGTCTCTTCTTTGGTTGGTAAAAATGCTCTTGTTACAATAGGCAAAGCTTGACTCATCCCTTGCCCAACATCTTTAATGTTAACGTAAGTAGAAGTTTCTTCCCGGACTAATTCAACTTGATAAAATGGCGATTTTTCCTCATTAATTCTCACATTCCATCCACCCAAATGCTCTTTATACCAATCACTAAGTTTGCCAACAAAGTTATCCCCATCTTCTTGAGACTTCTGAATTAAAATAGGGTAAGCATTCTCTCCGTGAGTCCCAAGTTTCCCATTTGAACTCAAAACATGACGATTGTAGCTTCGTTCAGGTAACTTCCTGAACGGCCCAATATAATCAACATTTAGCTTTAAAGATAAGCTTTTAGTGTTGCTACAATCTGTGCGAGTAAAGCCTTTGTAATCGTTGCCATCATCGCCTAAATATTCATTCTCACCTACGATATGTTTCCACGTCAATACCGAAAACTTATCCTTCCCTTGATCTGTCTGAAATATCGAGACTTCTAGTGACTCGTTGATATCAAAAAGTCCTATTGTTAGTGCATTCGCGCCTGTCGTTTTTCTACCATGCATCAAATCTCTAAACTCAGCACCTAGTTCAACATTATCATTGACAAATTGTAACGGCTCTAGAAACTCCCCTTTAAGAGAGTGTTCAATCATACTCGGCAGCTTTGCAATCGCACTTTTTCCAGAACTATTCTTACCGATTAGAATAGTAATTGGTTTTAATTCTAGCTCTTGCTTGTTTTTGAAAGCTTTGTAATTTTCAAAAGTGATTTTTTTCATCAGTAGTGTTCCTCAATATAACCATACGCTTTAGCGAACAGCTCTTTATCTTTTCCTAAGCCAAACGGCATCAAAGTCAGCAAAAGGGCTCTTTGAATCTCTCTTGGGCCACTATTAGACGTTTGCCAACCTTCAAAGCGTGTTGAGCGAACGATCTTGTCGATTTGCTCAACAACGTCGCCTATTAGTTTTGGCGTACTCTCAGGGCGGGTTTCTAAGAACAACTTAGTTAATGCCTGCTTGTTGTCTTCTTGGGTTACTGGCGAGTCACCAGTCTCACGTTCTGCCTGAACTGTATCTTTAGCTGTATCAAGTAGCCCTTTTAACCAGTCGATTGCTTTGATCACACCCGCTTCATAATCCTGGCGAAGCTTTTCTAATCGTTCACCTAGAGCTACGAACTGAGGGTTACCACTACCGCGTAGTCTACCCATTAGATCAATTTCTAATTGGCTTGCTCGCTTCTCTTGTTCTTTTTCGGTCAGTGTAAAGATGGCGTGTTCATCCATAACTAACTCATCAATATCATCTCGGATGCGATTGATATCTGTATGCTCATGGATCATCTTGATTGTTTCTGGGCCCAACGCAGCCCACACTAGCGAGCCTGTCTGCCCTACTGGGCGAACTGATTCATAGATTTGTACCAACCACTTATAATCTGCTCTGTAAGGGGTTAAGAACGCATCTGGGTTAATCGCAGACCATAGCTTAGCTAACACACCAAAAGACGCGGCAAATTCGTCACGCTTTTCGTTGGTAGGTAAACAAGATTGCGCAGCCATGATGCCTTCAAAACCCTCAAGGGTTCTGTCGACATTAGGGAAGAAGCTTAAGCACTTATCTAGCTGCGCAGGCAATAACTCTTTGAACGCTTCGATACCTTCAACCACGCCGTCTATCTCTTCAGGGTCATAGGCTAGTGCTGTACGCAGGTTTTCAAACACACCAAGATAATCAATGATGAGACCCATTTGCTTACTTACATTATCAGTCTCGTACAATCGGTTAGTACGGCACATTGCCTGCAACAAGGTATGGTCACGTAATGGTTTATCTAAGTACATGCAATAACAGATAGGAGCATCAAAACCAGTCAACAGTTTTGCGGTAACAATCAGCAATTGAAGTGGTTGTTTAGGATCTTTGTAATCCTCTATCAAATTCTTCTGCTTTTGGTCATTACCATCAATCTCTTGCCAGCGTTCGAAGTCTTCTTCTTTAACAGGTAGCTCCAGTTCTTGTTTCCACTTACGCCAGTCCTTGTTAACCTTGCCTTTCTTGCTTGCATCTTCATCTTTGATCGGTGCTTGGTCGACATTCATGACCACTTCTACCGCATCAAAACCTAGTTTCTTACCGAGTAAGTAATACATTTGAACACAGGCGTCTCGGTCATACACCACAACCATGCCTTTCATCTGCTTTGGCTTTACATGGCTTACAAAATGATTGGCGATATCTTCACTCACCGCCGTCATGCGTTTTGGCGCTTTCAACATAATCGCAAGACGACCAGCACGTTTAGACAATGCCATTTTCTCGTCATCGTCTAGATCGTTATCTTTGACCATTTGCTCAAAGGCTTCATCAATCGCTGCACGATCCACACGAAGCTCTGCCAAACGAGGTTCGAACTTCACCGCATTGGTCGCTTTATCACGAATGGACTGCTTATAGCTGTAACGGTTCATATAGCGCCCCTCATCCTCTTCGGCACCAAAGAGTTTGAAGGTATTACGGTCGATACCAGAGATCGGCGTACCAGTTAAACCATAGAAATGAGCGTGAGGCAGTGCCCAGCGCATTTTGTCGCCAAGTGAGCCTTCTTGAGTACGATGCGCTTCATCCACCAGCACGATGATGTTGTCACGACTGTTTAGACCGTTTTCATTGCTCTCATCGATTTCGACATCTTTAAACTTGAAGACTGTAGTGATCAAAATGCCGCGACTATCTTGTTCTATATGCTCGCCAAGCTTTTTACAGCTTTGTACTTTGATGAGGTTTTTAACATCTGCTCCACCAAAGGTTTCATTGATTTGGCTATCGAGGTCTCGACGGTCAACCACAATTAACACTGTTGGGTTTTTCAGCTTGTTATCCGCACGGAGCATACGAGCGGCATAGAGCATAAGCAGGGACTTACCTGACCCTTGGAAGTGCCAGATAAGTCCTTTTTTCGGATAGCCATTTTTTACACGCTCAACAATTTGCTTTGCGGCTTCAAATTGAGGATAACGAGGCAGAATTTTAATGCGTTTAGGTGGCGTATCTTTACCTGTATTCACCGTTGAGAACAACGCGAATGACTCAAGCATTTGCAACAAGGCTTTGGGGGTCAATAAGCCTTCACAACTATCAAGTACTGTGGCTAAGCTTGCTGGAATTTCATCTCGCTGATCGGTTTTATGCCATGGCCCCCAGTCTTTCACTCGGGCATTAATTGCACCATAGGCAAAGGTGCGACCTTCAGAAGCAAAGCACAGAAGGTTTGGTACGAAGAAAGGCTCAACATTTTTCCAATAGTGCTTTTGGCCACCCATAAAATCAGCAGCGCCATCTTGCCAAGTCACACTTGGACGAGTAGCGGATTTTACTTCCCCCACCACCAGTGGGATACCGTTCACATACAGAACGATATCAAAAAACACCTCTGTCGCGGCAATAAAGTGAACCTGCTTCGCCACAACAAAATGGTTGTTTTCGGGAGTATCAAAGTCAATTAGCTTGATTGTAATGTGGTCGCCGTTCTCACCAAACGGTAGGCTTTTCTCTGCCATCAACCATTCATGAAAATTCTCGTTCGCTTTCACCAAGCCCGTATGTTTGGCTTCCAACATCAAGCCACGAAGTTTGTAGATCACTTCATCAGCATAATCGGGATTGTTACCAATATCAGGGTTTAACGAACAAAGCGCGTCTTTGAGCCAAGTATCGACGAAGATATCGTGTGTTTGCTTGGGTAGGCTTTCACCATGGCAGTAATTCCACTTTACTCCGTTTAAGCCTTTTAAACGGTCAATGATTCCATTTTCTGTGACGGTTTGTTCGTTAAACATAAACTTCTCAGTTAAAAATATTATGAGACAGATTTCTGCCGACTAGAGCAACTTGCTTTTTCTTTAACTCCAACGCCATCAGCGTATTCTCAAAAGCATCTAATGCTGAACATATTTGATTAAGTTCGCATTTGGGAGGGATAGATATGATTAAATTACCGGTATTTTTTGTTCCAATATGCTTAATCTTTGTCCCAGCAGCAATACCTAGAAATCCTCCACTTCGATGCTTAAATGTCAATAACCAATAAAGATGACGTGCGCTAATTTTTTCTGGGTAAGTCCTTACTCTAATTAGAGTATTTTGAAAACAGTATTTCCCATCAATATCGAAGTATGCAGAATCGCCCACATCTTCTGCTTCTCCTCCCTCTACAAGAAGAGTGTCTCCAAACTTAAGCTTATATACATCTTGCTCAGCAGCCGTAAAGTTCATTTCTAAGACGTCTTCTAGGTTTATTTTCCCACGTTTAATGTTTGCGGGCCTTAAATACCGAAACATATCCTCCCCATCCATATGTTGAGGAGCTCTCTGACGCCCACCCTTTACTTCACCTAAATCAGTAAGTCTTACTTTTGTCCAATGATTCTTTGGTGATAACGAACTAAGCAAAAAGCTATGGAACAGGGTTTTGAAACTATCTAGAGTTTCATTCGTTAAATTAAGAGAATGCTGTGCCGCATCAAAAACGCTTAGCAGTCGCTTAGCCTCCGTAGACTCTTGAGAAGGAATATCGAAACCTGCCAATTCCTTAAATTTTGTTCTAGGTGACAAAGAACCTGTTGATGTTTTTACTGCCCAACTCCAAAACTGCTCAGTCTGCAAGATTAGTGGCAAAATGCTTGAACCTTTGGCTTTTCCCAATGGCTCCAGGACGATAATATCCCCTGAGCAAATGCCGTCAAATTCAGCGATTGCTGCCTTTTTCAAGTATGGACGACGCTTTCCAAAGAGTATCTGCCCTTTTTTGAATACACGCGTAAAGCTAGGTGAGTCATCAGCAATCATTCCCCAACGCTTTATCTTTAACGAACCTGAATCTAAGTGCTCTAACCCAATATAACGCTCATACCCATCACCGATAGGATCTTTAGTTGTTAGTTTGACTTCTTTACAGATATCGCCGAATTTTACAGTTTGTTTATCAGTCATCGCTCTTTACCTCGTAACCTAACTGCTCGAGGCTATTAAATAGTTTATTAGTTTGCTTCTTAAGTTGTACTCGGCTCATTTTCCATGACTCAATAGCCTGTTCGATATCATATACTTCCCCACTAACCTTGGCTTTCACGTAAAGTGGAATAGATAAGTTGTATTGGTTTTCACTGATAGTGTCTAAATCAACCAACGCAGTAATGTCACTTTGATTCTCTGGTTGGAAATAAGCTTCACAAAGCACATCTAAATCAGCATCCGATAAACGGCTGTGAGCACGCTCGCGGGTTACATGTTCTACACCGTTGATAAACAGAATCTTGTTTTTGCGCTCAACAGGCTTATTGCAATTTAGCACTACCACGCACGATTCCATTGGCGAGTTGTAGAACAGATTTGGCCCAAGTCCTATCACCGCTTCAATGATGTCAGATTCAATGACTTGTTTTCGGATCGCTTGCTCAGAATCGCGGAACAGAACCCCATGAGGCCAAAGCATGGCTGCACGACCTGTATCCGATTTTAAGCTTTTAATGATATGGGTATAGAAACCGTAATCAGCACAACCTTGCGGCGGAGCGCCGTACATATTGCGCCCATATGGATCAGCCAAAAACTTTTCACGGTTCCACTTTTTAATAGAATACGGAGGGTTAGCAAAGATGACATCAAACTGTTTGAGTTGATCGCTCTCGATAAATTTAGGGTCGCCTAAGGTATCACCACGCATAACATCGAACTCTTCAATGTCATGCAGGAACATGTTCATACGTGCAATTGCAGAAGTTAGCAGGTTTACTTCTTGGCCATACAAATGAACACCACGCCACTCTTCCCCTTGAGAGCGCAAATCCATCACCGCATTAAGCAGCATACCGCCCGTACCACAAGTTGGATCATACGCACTCTCACCCGGCTTAAGCTTCATGATACGAGTCATCAAATGCACAACGGTACGGTTGGTATAGAACTCGGCTGCAGTATGGCCTGAGTCATCCGCAAACTTTTTGATCAAGTACTCGTAAGCCTCACCTAAGTCATCTTGAGCAACAGACTTAATGCCTAGTGGGATTTTGCTAAAATGCTGAATAAGATCAGATAGCAAATGGTCAGGTAGGCGCTCTTTGTTAGTCCACTGTGCATCACCAAATACACCGTGCAAACGCTCGTTCTTCGCTTCAATCAAACGCAGTGCATTTTGAATTGCTTCACCAACATCTTTGCTGGTGTTGCGCACTTTCTCCCAGCTCGCTTCCTCTGGGATATCGAAACGGTGATACATCGACATCGCTGCATATTCGGCATCACCTTCGTGCAGCTCGAGTGCTTCGTTATACTCTTCTAGATATACATCTGATAGACGCTTAAAGAACAGCAGTGGGAATACGTACTGCTTGTAATCAGACGCATCAATTTGCCCACGTAGGAACTCGGCAGCGCCCCACAGTAGGTCTTCTAGTTTGTTTTTATTCATAGCTCAAAGCCCTCTTTGATTAATAAGGCTTCTAACTCTTGTTCAGCAACTTCTAAGACTGCTAATTTTTGCTGGAAATCTTTCAATGCTTCTTCAACGGTAATGGTTTCTTCTAGCGGCTTTTGTACATAACGAGCGATGTTCAAGTTGAAATCGTTCTCTTCAATCTCGCTATGTGGCACCCAACGTGCAACACCTTCAATGTCGTCTGCCTTAGGGCCTTTGGTACGCATCTCCTGATAGATGTCGTAAATCTCATCAGCTTGAGGCTCTGACAAGGTGTTTTGCGCTCGGCCTTTAGTAAAGATCTCTTCCGCATTCACAATCAGAACATGGTCTTTATGCTCTTCTGGTCTTGCTTTACGCAATACGAGAATACAAGCAGGGATGCCTGTACCGTAGAACAGGTTTGATGCCACGCCGATTACCGCCACAATGCGGTTTTCTTTTAATAGCTTGGTTCTGATTTTGCCTTCTGCGCCACTACGGAAAAGTACACCATGTGGCAGCACTACCGCCATACGCCCTTCATCATTCAATGAAGCAAACATGTGTTGAACCCAAGCAAAATCACCGTTGGTTTTTGGTGCTAAACCAAAGCTTGCGCGACCATACGGATCACTCGTCCAATAATCATACCCCCACTCTTTCAAACTGAATGGCGGGTTTGCGATTACGCAGTCAAAATTTTCTAACTGGTCATTTTTCAGGAACTTAGGATCGCGAAGCGTATCACCACGAACAATCTCAAAATCTTCTTGTCCGTGTAGGAACAAGTTCATTCGAGCAATGGCTTCGGTGGTGAGGTTTTTCTCTTGGCCTTTAATCTTAAGCAGACGCGGATCCCCACCGTTTTCCTTAACATGGTGGATGGTTTCAAGCAGCATACCGCCTGTACCACAAGCCGGGTCATAAACACTTTCATTAGCTTGTGGGTCTAGAATATTAACCATAAGACGAACAATGGTGCGTGGCGTATAGAACTCACCTGCTTTCTTGTTTGCTTTATCAGCAAAGCGCTTGATGAGGTATTCGTAAGCACGGCCCATATCATCATTACGCACACTCGATACGCCAAGGTTAACCTTGTTGAAATGGTTGAGTAGTATCGATAGCAGTTCGTCTGATAGACGCTCTTTGTTGGTCCAACTCGCGTCACCAAAAATGCCATGTAGCTGTGGGTTTTCTAGCTCAATGCCACGGAATGAATCTTTTAGGGCTTGGCCGATCTCCTTAGTTTCTGCAAACACACCTTTCCAATGACAGTTAGCTGGAATTTGAATGCGGTGAAACATATCGCCTTTCGCAAGCTCTTCGTCATCCACTTGCTCCATCGCCTCTTCGAATTCTTCATCGTAAACATCACAGATGCGCTTAAAGAACAAGATTGGGAAGATATAGGTTTTGTAGTCTGAAGCGTCAATAGGACCCGTAATGATGTGGGCCGCATGCCAAAGGTGCGCTTCTAAGTCTTTGAGATTTATTAATGTCATTGCTTGCTCTTATTCTCTTCTATCCACGCTTCAAGGTCTTCACGTTTGAAGCGCCAAGAACCGCCGACTTTGAAACCAGGAAGCTTTCCTTCACTTGCTAATCTATATGCTGTTTTTTCGGCCAACTTTAGATAAGCAGCCACCTCTTTCAAGGTTAAAATTTGGTCTACCATTCAGAGTGTTATCTCATGTTGGTTTTATTAATAAGAACTGATGTTGAGAGAATATGGGAAAATTGGGGAATCGGCAATGATCTCCATTCCATTATGCAATCTAACGCTTTATTAATGACCACTTTGGGTCCAGTTCGCCCTCCATATTTTCGAAATGATTAAGCTTCTATACGTTCAAAATCATCAAGCTCTTCTTGAGCATTTCTTGATAGCATAATGGAGTGCTTATATACTCGATTAACTAAGACCTCCGGTAGCTCACTTAAAAGCTCCTTCTTTTGTAGTGAATCGAAGGTACTCTTAAATGCTTTAACGAATTCGTTTGAGAGTTTTACCATTACATCTAATCGTTCGAATTTCTGCTCACAATCCAACGCTAATTCCTTACATTGGCGATCTATCGACTTGAGCTTATTCATTCGTTGATTGATCGTTTGTCGGTAGTCAGAACGAGCTAGACAGAAATCTCTCACCTCAACAAGGTTGTTAGCATAAGTATCGACAAGATCAGCTTCTATCAATTTTTCTTTTACCTGCTTTGTCAATTCGGTAACTTCACCAGTCAAAATATTTCTTTGTTCAAGAAGTGGAGCAAATGATTCTCGCAACTCATGCCCTTGTTGCTCCAAAGCTTCTTTCTTACGTAAACCTAAAGACTCAATCTCATCACACAGAAAAAACTTTTCATGTTCCAAAACCTTTAACTCTTGAGCTAGTTTTTGATGTGCTCGTTGTCTTTCTTCCATCGCCACGATTTCACTTTGAAATCGTCGATTAAATTCATCCGCAAGTTGTTGTTCAAACTCCTCTCTCTTTTTTCTCAACTTCAGATTCCATTCTCGTTGTAACTCCCTTTTTAACTTGAGAAGCACGGCTTGGTTTTGCTCATCAAGCAGCTTAAGGCTCGATGTAACCTTCTCTTCTATCTCATGTTCAATCTGGGCATGTCGCGCCTGAACTGAATCTAATAGGGTTTGATGAAAGTTTATCGCTTTCTCCAATTCAGCTAGAATCTCATCCTGAGCATCTTTGCGAAGTTTCATTTTCTCTAAGCGATCTTCATACTTTTTCTGATGTATTTCGATACGCTCTTCTAACGTTTTCTCTACTTTGTCTTGCTTTATTTCTTGCTCTTCAAGTTTCTTTTCTGAACGCTTCAAGACTTCAATTTGTTTTCTAACTTTTTCGTGTTTATGCGCTGTACTTTTTGCTATTTCATCAAGGTAATCATTACAAGCATTGAGCGACTGTGTTCGCACTAAACAATGCTCTAAAGAGTCGAACTGGTCTAAATAACCACACTCAGAGACATCTATCTCAATGACATTCTTATCATGACTTCGGCAATACCAAACTTTATCGTCATCGCATTTGTGCTTATTGGCTATCTCAATCCAATACTGTTCGCTTCCGACCGTCGCCACTAAATCCGGCCTTCTCCCATCCATATAGACTTCAATTTTCACATCAGAGACTTGTAGTTCTGCGCAAGCATCTGGGGTAATCCATCCCGTATCAAGCGGTATAGGTATCTTTCCGGCTTTTGCAAAATACTCTTTAGCAGTTAAATGAAGTTGCGTCTCGTACGCCAAAACACATGCTTCGTCAAAATAGTGAGAAAAGTGCCAAGCTTTCTTTTGTCCCTTATTCGCAACTAATTTAGCTCCACAGCAAGCGCATACAACATTGGCTTGAAGACCACGATCGACGTCCTCAATTGATACCGACTCTTTGGTGTCTTGATATACCGCTCTTGTGATGTGAATTTCACTCATGGTTTTCTCCTCAACTACCCTTGACGTAATACTAACCAAAAAATAATATGACGTTATTCGCTACACGTAAATACTGATTACACATACACGTCGCATAACTAGACAGGGATTAGATAATGAGTAAATGGCCAATAAGATGGGACCTTTTGTTTCGATACAGAATGATAGAGGTCATTGCGCTGTGGGAAGGTCGGCTAACAACCAACCATTTGATTAAAAGCTTCGGTATTGGTAGACAGCAAGCGTCGAAAGATATCAATACTTACCTGGTAGAAATTGCGCCTGACAACCTTGTCTACGATAAGCAGTTAAAAGGCTACAAACCCAGTGATAGCTTTATTCCAAAGCTAACGAGCGGTCATGCTGATGAATACTTACACATCCTATCTCGAAGTGAAGATATGACTGTGACTTTCAATGAACTTGATATGGGCTTTGAAAATACGACGATGGTTCGCCCAGTGACACGCAACATTACACCCGAAATTTTACGACCATTAGTCCAAGCAATCAGAGAGAAGAAACGTGTCGATTTAAGCTACACATCATTGAAGAATGGTGAAGAAGTAGAACGGATCATCTCTCCACATACACTCGTTTGTACACCATTACGCTGGCATGTTCGAGCTTATTGCGAACACTCAGAAGACTATCGAGATTTCGTGCTGAGCCGAATTCGAGGTGTTCCAGCTCTTGAGACAAAAAAAATAAAAGGGAAAGAACAAGATGAGCTTTGGAACACTCATCTCTCTATTAAGTTAATCCCCGACTCAAGATTAACCGAAGCCCAGGCCAAAGTGATTGCACACGACTACGGTATGGAAAAAGGCACCCTGGCAATACCGACGAACGCAGCACTAGTTCGCTATGTTCTGGATGCTTATAACATCGATATTAATATGTTGAATTCGAACCCCAAAGGACAACAGATCATCTTAGGGAACTTTGAGGAGCTGAGACCGTACCTAATATTCTAATCACAGTATATCTTGGCGAGAGACTGCTTATCCGCACATAAAGAGAACTTGCTGTGTGGGCGCCCGTTAATCATCGTCACGTACCACTGAAGTAAGCTAAGCCATCACGGATTCGTCAACCTGTGGGATAAACCCTGCAACGATGATTTCAACCATACATTTTGGCGTTAGAACCGTAACATTCAAATCACCGTATATATCTGCTCGGGCTCTATATCCATCAGGATGCCACTCATGTAGTTCATTTCGCCATATGAGCCAAGGCTTACCTTCTAGTTCTACAAACACCCCATTAGGTAAATTCTCAAGCTTCTCGTTATAGGTAACCTTTTTACCACCTCTTATCGCTCTATCTTGATGAAGAACTTTATCTATTTCATCGACTTTCAATTCGCTTAGCTGAGCCGCACCCCATGCTTGTTTAAACTCATCAAACCTTTGTCTTCTGCACGAAGCGCAAGGTCTATGTCCTGCCGACAATGCGGTAGCCTCATCAAGAAAAAACAGTTCGGAGTAACTATTTTGGCTAAAAACCTCACGCTTACGCTCTTTGAAATTTAACTCACAAAGCACCCAATTTTTGTGCTTCCAAGGACGTATAATTTCTTTCTTTTCATTATGAAGAATCCCTCTATTGCCCAGCCACGAACCTCGAGCATTATCAGCCAGTAGTTCACCACTTGGGCTTACTCTATTTTGTAATGGCATCATCGAACTCCTCGAGTCGTTATTGGTTTAAATCGCTATTTATTATAGATGCTGCTCATCGTTATCGTCTTCATGTACAAACAGCTCATTGATAATCGTAATATAACGTTCAGCTACGGCCCCTACTTCCCTATAGGCCATTTCAAGGATCATCTGAACTTGTTCATTGTTCTCTAGTGGCACATAGTTCTGTTTGTCCATATAAGACTCAATAACTGCAATTTTATCGTCACTACCGTCAAGAAACTCTCGAAAGTCTTTACTCGCTTTAGAACTGTTACACTCTTTGCAACTTGGAACCAGATTGCCAAGTTTATGCTCCCCTAAATAGACCTTATTGATTGGGATGGCATGCTCAATGACTAATTCCTTCGCCTCACCACAATAAGCACATTTATGATTAAAGTAGGCTTTAGTTTCTAACCAATCTTCTTCTGAAAACTGCTCTGAGCCCAAGTTGCTAAGGACGTTTCTTACCAGTAAGTTCTGAGCATTGCCTATCGCATTTCCACGGTATCGGCTGTTTGCTTTACGACTTCGAACAGAGGTTCTTTGTTTAGACGTTATCTTCGCGTCTAATAACAAACCCTCAAGCTGAGATTCGTCATAGTCAATGCCAATTCGTTGAAGGTACTCCACAAACCAAACTGCGTCTTTTTCATACCACTGGCTACAAGCACGTACTGTTTTTCCGCGTACTAAGTATATGTTTGTCCAGTAACGTTTTGAGCTTTCTGATGGAAGGGACCCCTTTTCAACCAAAAATGGAAAGTTGATATTAAATGTTCGTTTAGAATAACCAGCATCACAAAGCCTTTCGAACTCCGTGTGATCATTTTGCTCACAGTACTCGATAACTTTAGGTAGAAGTAGTTGTACAAGTTTGCCAACTTTCATGTGCTAGCCCCAATCAAAGTTCATTAACGGTACAGTTAAGTGTATATCCACAATTTTTATCTGCATTTTTTCTATATGTCGAACAACTCCAGAACTGACCGTACTTACCATTTCTTAGCTTCATCTCACTTCCACAACGCTTACATAGAGGGCGAATGTCGCCACACTCTTCGTTGATGCATTCCTGAAAGCCGGGCTTAGTTATACTGCTCATCGGGCTGCCACAGTGGCTACAAGGCGTTTCTTTGTGTTTACAACGAGGATAGAACGAACAAGATAAGAACTTACCGTAGCGACTAACGCGCTCTTTCAAAACGCCGGTCTTGCAACTGTTACAGGAAATTTGTTCAAACAGTTTCTGTACAAACGATGCATCAAATTCATCGGTATCTACGAAATATTTGTTCTTTATGAGTTCGACAACAAAATCACTGACATCAGTCATATCAGCTAATAGGTACGCTCTATGTTTTGCTCTGGTTAAAGCGACATAAAAAAGACGTCTCTCTTCAGCAAACTCGTAATCATCACCTTTAGGCAATAGCGCGTCCACCAGTGGAGGAGTTACTTTTTGAGACGGGAAGCCGTGCTTACCCGTTGTTAATCCCATAATGATGACATAGTCGGATTCTTTGCCCTTAGAGGCATGGAATGACTGACAAGTAATTTGTAATGATGGGTACTGTCTATTAATTTCTTGAAGCTGCTGGTAATCAGGCATTTGATGCCAAAACCTGGCTAGGAGATACACCTTATTCTGCGCTGGTTTACCTGAGGTATGAACGCAAGCCAAAACAGCATTTAGCGCTTTTTCTAGGGGAGATACACCTTGTTCATTTCTGCCTTGTCTGAGTATCGATACAGCAGGCTTATTAACCTTAATCAAGGACTGAATGTCTTTTTTGATTTGTACTGGGTTTCTGGTGACAAATTGCGTTGCTACATCTCCAATCGCACTGTTAAAACGAAACGTTAAATCCAATTTTGTTTCCGAAGTCGCACCGAAATACTCAACAAAATTAGTAGTAAGCTTAACGTCCGCGCCACTAAAGCGATAAATAGCCTGCCAATCATCCCCAACGCAAAACAGTGACGTACCAGGCAGTGAATCACGCAACGCTTTGACAAGCCTAGCTCTGGGCTCTGAGATGTCTTGAAACTCATCTACTAAGATGAATTTCCAGGATGAAATAAACTGTCCGGTTTGGACGTACATCAATGCTTTACTGATCATGTCATTGAAATCTATCCACTGCTTTTCACGAAGAAACAGCTCATACCGATTATATAGTGGATACAACAGCTCTAATGCTTTCTCTGTTTGCTTAGGATCGATTGAATTTCTAATGACATTATCTATCGCAACATCATCAAGACAAGCTGCTTTGTACATATCCACCAAAGCACTAAACAATTTAGCCAATTCTGTTACTTGACCTAACTGGCGCAGGTTATTAAGTAAGTCCTGTGGCGGGATGGGGTTAAATTCGACTTCACGCTCCAACAATTTATTTTCAAGCTCCTGAAGAAGCTTTCCAACTTTATGCTGGTGGTAGAACACCTCAACATAGCCTGTCTGGTATTGCTTGTGCGTTTGGCGTTTCCATTCAATCGACTCTTGATAGCGAACTTTATCAATCCACGGGGCTGTATTACCGTGCTCATCAGTACCGTAGTATTCAATGTAAATGTCGTGGTCTGGTAAATAAAAGTCTGGGTGATATTGACGATATTGATCTGTACTTACGTCAAATCGATAGCTCGCCTCATACTCATAATTAATTCCGTTTCTAAATAACCAGTTGGCAATGACAACCTCACCGTAACTCTTTACCTGGTCGCCTTTCAACGAACGAATGTCATTGTCAGTTAAGTACTGTAGATACTCACCTTCACTTTGAAACTCAAAAGGGTTCTTATCAACAAAGTAATACGAGCTGAAGTACTCAAGTAAAGACTCACGGTAGCCATCATCCAGCATGAGTTGCTCTAGGTTATCGTTCATCCATTTTGATTTAGCTTTAATGTCGTCTTCAAATAGGGATAGGTTTGGTTTTGAACCTTCGACTTCGGCGATAATTTTCATACCTAAGCTATGGAAGGTGCTGGCTCTCACGTCATCAAAACCCAGTTTGTCTTTGATGCGCTCGTCCATTTCCTTAGCTGCAATACGCCCGTAAGCCAGTAGCAAGATATCATTTGCAGTCGCTTGATCACTATTAATCAGATACCCAGTTCTACCAACCATAACACTGGTTTTACCGGTACCCGCCCCGGCTAAAAGCAGATTGTTGTCGTTATCCGTAATACAAGCGATTCGCTGCTTCTCTGTTAACGGATTAGATTCGACGTTGTCGAAAAACATTCCGTATTCTGTTAGCTGATTTTTAACATAGGCATCGCGCATATTCTCAATATCTGACGGCTTCCAGGCACAAATTACATCGAGTGTGTGAGCGACCTGTTGGGCTAGTTCGCTTAACCCTAAAGCTGACCGCCATCCCTTCCACCTTTTCGCTTCTTTATTTGCGATGGTTTGAAAGCTTTGAGTTTCAGACGTTCTAATAAAACTTGCGGCAGAGGCATTTTCCACTTGGTCCAAAAATGGAATCAGTTTCTGAGCGTTACTGTTGGCCCAAAAAGGAAAGAAAGTGTGTTTGTGTCGATGTGCAAATAGGTAGCTCAACATCGGAACGGACAAACCGACGTCATTTGTTTCAAACGACAAAACGCCACCTGAAAAGCCTAATTTGGCTACTGGAGGAGCACCTATCGTATCCCACTGGTACAACGTTTTTATATTGTCTTTGAAGATGGTAATACCGTCTTCGTTAACGTTTACCTGTTGTCGCTTGCCAAGAAGGTGTGCCAAAAAGTTGGTTTTGAGGAGAAGTTTCGTCATTAAAAATACAATCGCAAAGTTGGAATGATAACGTTATATGCAACTGTAGTTTACATGACAAAGTATGAACTATAGTGATCTACATCGGTATTGAAGGGAATAGAGCTCTGACTTTTACCCAGAGCCCTCTGAAGGTATTGAGCAAGAATTCAATTAGCGTCCTTTAAATAACTCGCCTCGATGATAACGAAGGTATGGTCTGTGATCCGGCATGATTCTAAATGCCATATCTTCCTTTAAACCGATCATATCCGGAGACTCCAAGTAGCTTGAAATAAGTACCTTTCCGTTATCATCAAAGGAGATAAAACCGAGATCAAACGCTTTATCTAGGTTGGCAAGAAGCAGCAAACCATTAAATTTATCTAATCGCTCTTCATTACTAGAATCTCGCCAGGGTTTAATGTGTGAAGCCAATAACAGCTGTGTATTTCGATACCCTGTAATGGCGCAACCACCCCACATCTGAATCAGTTTTGATCTAAAGTGTCCCTGCCCTACTCTTGTATTAACCAAAATAGTCTTTTCAGTTTCGGACAAAGTTTTGTCAGTCATCACTTGTTTGATGTCTGCATTAACATCGACTTGAGATAGGTCAGCTAAAAACTTGTGGTAATGAGACAAAGCGGCGCTGTACATCCCCTTACCCCTAGAGTCACAAATTTGAAACTGTTCCAACTTTCTCGCTTTTTCTTCATAACCAACAAACTCACGATACGAATTGATATCAGTAAGCGGTGCTTCTAACTCACCAACATCCATCAACCAATTAGATATCGAGCCTCTTATGGCTCCAAGGTAGTTCTTCGCGGTTTTTTCAGATTTACCAATATCAATCAACCACTGATGATATAACGTCGCTAGATCAGATAGATTAGAAACTAAAGCATCCTTTAGTTCGTTAGAAACGATATAGCTTTTCATGTAGCTAAACAGCTCATCGTCAATATATGCGTGGGAGACCGCCTTTACTGAATAACGACTGGTTGACGTATTGTCATAACCGTCATTGAAGAAAAGGTGCCAAAAGCCTTCACTTCTCAAATGGAAGAAAGGGTTTTCTGGGGTATTTTTGTCAGCCCCCTGAGCTAGGTTATCAAAGTGATGTGTAAAACGTTCTTTAAGGGCTTGGTTAAGGCAGATCTTATTGGTCGAAATATGCCCTGCTTGAATTAGATCCATAACAGCCAGCAACATACAGACTTTATGAGGACTTTTTTTGCCACCAGCATTGTTCATTTTCAGGTTTTGAAAACGATCTAAGTAATACTCTAATGCCATTATCGACCCTTGCTTTTGTTAGATCTTGCATGTTCTAACACTACGGTTTGCCAAGATATCTCTTTTCTCTTCAATGAATCAGTGTCTTCAGCAACGTGACAGACTGTCAGCCCTACAGCTTCACTTAACCTTTCTAATTGTTCGACTGAAACACGGTAAGCACTGCGGCCATCATTAAAGCCGCCATGACGCAATGTGATCACTAGTTTTCCATTCTCGGAAAGCAGTTCAGACAACACATCGATCGACTTTTTTCGAACCGACAAATTTAAATGCATCCATACCGCTGAAAGTAAAATCAAATCGTACTGAATACACAGTTTTCTGACTTTGCTTAAAGCAGGCAGAGCGTCGTCTAACCACTGAACTTGAGTCGAGGAGTTTAAGATCCCTAACTGGCGAAGTTCGTTTGCTGGTTCAACGGCGACCACTGAGCAGCCTTGTTCAACAAACCACCTCGTATCTCGGCCTGAGCCAGCACCAATATCAAGTACCCTTATAGCACCACAAGGCCAATACATGCGCCACGCACGGTGGACATTTTCAAATTCCAAAGAATCATATTGGTTTGAAAGCTGAACCGCGTTTTCGTTGTAATAAGAAGTATTTCCCGACATAAACCGACCTATATATCAATCTGACTCGATAATATATAGGTCGTTTGAATATGACGATTAAGTCTTTGATAAGTGTTAATAACTGTGATTAAGATCTCGGAGAATAAAGCCAGTTCAAAGCACCTCCCTAGCCATATCCCCCGCTCTCCCCATCTGTTCATAATCCCCGACCTTATGCGCTCGCCTTACTTCCACAAACTTGCTCGCTCGATGCATATCGACCTGTTGCCATAAATGACGGTTAGCTACTGGCTTCTTATCAGATTTTCGCCACCCCTTTGCTTTCCAGTTATCTAACCATTCATTGAACCCTTTCACACAATATTCACTACTCGAATACAGGCAGTCTCCATCTCTGGCATAAGCTATAGCTTCTATCAATGCGATAAGCTCTAACTCAGCACTATCGGCAATCTCACCGACTAATAGATTATTTTTGTCAACTAACTGCCCATCGTAGTTATAAACACTGATACCAATCCCACCCTGTAGCTTTGATGCGTTTCCTTTTGATGTTGCGATACCGATATAGATTGCACAGTTTTCTTCATTCATGGTCTTGCTCCTTTGTTCGAGTTTTGGCCTACCATTTTGGTAATGCCTTAATTGGTGCAGTGTCTTAATGGCTTGGTCTTTCAGCCAAGCGCATTTCCATCCAG
The DNA here is from genome assembly GCF_041471405.1 of Vibrio sp. 10N.261.52.C11. Classification (NCBI taxonomy): domain Bacteria; kingdom Pseudomonadati; phylum Pseudomonadota; class Gammaproteobacteria; order Vibrionales; family Vibrionaceae; genus Vibrio; species Vibrio sp. 10N.261.52.C11. The sequence continues at coordinate 117,772 of NZ_JBFROI010000025.1, read as the reverse complement.
TTATTCACCTCTTCTTCTACCCAAGCGACCGCCCTATCTCCCAAGCTTACCGATACAGGAAAATCACCCTCGTCCATTTTTCTGTATATCGCCGAACGGCTTAATGCGGTTTTCTCAATCACTTCTTTTAGCTTTAAAAATCTCATGGGACGTTCTCCTATGTCTGTGGTCCTCATGGGATAAGGAGATAGTGTTAAAAAAAATGAGGCTGGCTCGGCTTACTCTGATTCAAACCTTTTTGAGGTATATGTCATTAAAGTGAATGACCTAAAGCCTGATTAAAGGAGAACCAAAATGAGAACACTTTCACCACCACTACTCTCACAGCAAGAGCATGAACATCGCGTTCTAGAAAAAGCCGCTGAGATATTAGAAGATCGTTATGTACGAGGAGATGTATTTACCAATCCACAAGCTACCCGAGACTACTTGCGATTTAAGATAGGCGGCAGTGAACGCGAAGTGTTTGCCGTCATGTTGCTAGATAACCAACACCGATTAATTGAGTTTGAGGAGTTGTTTCAAGGGACGATTGATGCGGCAAGCGTCTATCCACGAGAGGTAGTCAAGACTGCTCTGAAGGCCAATGCGGCAGCAGTTATCTTTGCTCATAACCATCCATCAGGCGACTCTGCGCCATCACAAGCAGACAGGCGCATCACGACGAGATTGCAAGATGCTTTAGCGCTCATTGATGTTCGAGTTCTGGATCATATTGTTGTCGGAGAACAATGCACATCGTTTGCAGAGAGGGGCTGGTTATGATTGAGAAACACTATGGTGACCTCACCCTCAATAGCAAACTCCACCAGCAGTTAGAACAAACCATCGCTCGCTACTCGATCCCTAAAGACACGACACGCATTGCACTCAACTGCCGAAATACAAGCTACTACAAAACAAAGGAAGGGGTCGCCCCTGTAGAGATTCAGTTAAAGCGGGAGAATTCACGCTCTGATTGGAATTTGGTTTTCGTGGCCAATTTTACTTATCAAGACCAAGCCACCGACTCGCTCGATGTGTATCTCTATTTCCACCTACTTAATCACTGGTGCTATCAACCAGATGCGGGGGCAGCGAGCCTGAGCCACCCAATCACAACAAAAGTGTTCCAAGCCTGGATGTGCGCTTTCCATGAGCATTTAACTCAGCATGTCTTCGATGACATACAACTCACTCAAGTCCGCTAAGGCTAACCAATCACCACACTCTTTCATCTAAATTCAAGGAGGCATCAATATGTCTACTCTGCTCTTTCACCCATCAAGTTTACCCGTGTCAGACAAACTTCACGCACTGTTAAACAACCATTTTCAACAACAATTAACCCAGTGTGAGTCAATAGCCCAAAGTACTTACCTGACGTTCAACTTTCGAGATAGTTCATACAGCTCAGAAGCTGGTGGATTTCACCCTGTTGAAATCGCGATGACACAGATCTCCAGTGGTCTATGGAATGTCGAATACATCACTGATTTTGCTTACGTTGGGAATGTGTATCCAGAATTGGCACGATGTCTAGACTTTGATTTTCGAGACCAAGCGTTCTTTACAGAGTTCGGGGGATGGAGCCCAATCAAGGGCAACTATTCCGCTGTAGAGATGTTCGAGCTTTGGCAGGATAACTTCTTAAACTACATCGATATGGAAGCGTTTGACTCTATATCTATCACTTCGTAATGAGAGAACAACCCGTCCGGATCTATGTCACGATACAAAGGCACCGGACCACTACAGCCATCAAAAGTCGTGCTTCGGAGAGAGCTAACCCTATATGTAGCAAGGCCTGAATGACTTTTCATCATAGACTCCCATCCCACGACTTATCACGACATTACCGATAAGTGATAACAATCATGCACAATATCTCCCCATTAAAAGAGCAGCTCACAAAAGCGCTCATCAGAGTCGCTCTCGCGAGTTGTCATTACCTTAATGAACAGTATCAGCACTTTAAAAAGGAGGTAGAGCAAAGCTCAGATCACGAACTGTTTGAATTCGTTCAACGCCTTTCTTCCACCCACCTGAAACGACTCTTAGCCACTATTGAATTGATGAACCGAGGTTATCTACTGAGTGAAATTCTAGAAGCAGCAAAGGATAAATAATGGCCTTTCCCGAGGTCATTTACATTCAAATATACAGCCCATTTCACATAATCATTATCCGCCATTTGAGTGAGACGTTATTTGTCTCACCCATCCTTATCCTAATGCCATCAGTGATGGTTCATAGACACCCAACTAAGGATTCACAATGACCACAAGTAATGTACTGCATCATACCAATGATGAAGAGCTCATCGCTTTAATCCAACGAAAAGAGTCGTTCACCTTAACTCGGGTAAAAAACTTCTCTCAGACGGTGAAAAAGATTGAACGGCTTATAGAGGCTCAAAATCTATCTTGTCGAATATACACAGCAGGTCGCTCTACAACGATGGCTGCCACCTTGGCTTCCGGTCCTGCAGTCATTTTTGGCCTAGCTTCAGCCGCCGCAATATCGGCGCATAATTTAGCCACAAGAAACCCAGACTATGAAATAGCTAAATACCCTTTCGCAGACAAACTCGCCATTAACTACAAAAAGTAATTGCATCAGGCTGTGTGGCCACCAGCCGATCCCTAATCAACTTGATTCTTAAACTCATCACTCAAAAGTGTTGAGGCGATTGATCACGTTTCAATTTTGGTGGTCCCATGCCCTCTAAACCCAACAAGCAACGCATCGAACATATTGAGTTGGTATTTGAAGTTTACTCTCTCATCCCTACTCAACGAAAGATCACGGCGAACGAAGTTCATCAACGACTAACAAATACAGGCATTGAACGCTCGAAACGCACTGTACAACGCTGCTTGAACATCTTGACGACTTATCTAGATGTGGAAAAAGACGATAGAAGCCTCCCTTATAGCTACCATCGACGAGCTCATTCTCAATATGCTATTGGCCCTAGCGAGTCTCTACTTATTGAACTCGCTTTTGAGAGCTTAAGATCGATGCTTCCTGAAAGTTATCGTTCAAGTGTTAAGGACTGTTTTGCCCCCTTACTATCAGCGAATCATCGCCAAACCTCACGTACTCATGTTCGGCATAAACGGCTTGGTAACAAAGATGATTATAACGAGGCTCTTTTTGACAAACTTTGTCTATCCATCTATCACCAACGCGAAGCTCGGCTCCATCTACGTAACGAACAAGTGCTTCAATACGTTTGTCCACTTGGGTTGGTATTAGAGAATGATTGCCTTCAATTGATCTACCAATTCAAAAAGCGTATTTGCTCAGCCCCACTCAACCAAATTCAAGACATCTACGTCAGTACGTTCGAGTTCACCTACCCTGAAGGATTTTTACTATCTGAGGCCATTACCTCTAAATAAAACTCAACATTCAAGAACAAGACCAACATGTTCAACTAACCACACAAGGAAGGATTATGAAAAATACTATGTTATTGAAGACAACTCTTGTCAGCTCTATCGCTTTCGCTCTGACAGCGTGCGGAGGGGGGTCCAATAGTAATACTCCAACGTCTCCACCAGCCGACCAAACGCGCTCTATATCAAGCATGAGTGTTGTTAATGATGGTTTTCAGACCTTTAAGCCTCGCGCTCACGATTTAACTGGCTATCGAGCATATTCTAGAGCAGCAACGCTCAATACGCCTTTAGACGACGGGCAAAGTGCTTACGTTTATGAGAACCCAGAAAACGGTGAGGTAAGCTCGATTAGCTTTGAAGGCGATGATGCTGAGAGCGTTGTGACTCCGACTATCGATATGATCGTCGACCTAAATACCACCTACTCCGCAATCAACATGAGCAATGTCACTGTCACCGTGGATGACGTGGTGTATGAAGGCAATTACACCCTCATACAGGACAAGAATACCGGTGATCTTTATCCATTGGTCGAGAGCGGTGTTCCTATCTATAAGAAGGTGGAAGCTGAACATGAGGCTTGGGTCACCAATACACGCTTTTCCCACAACGGAGACAGCACACGTATTTACTTAAGGCACAGTGATGAACTCAGCCTGCATAAAGCAGAGCTTGTTGATGGTACGTTTACCATTTCTAAAGTCTTTGATGATTACTTCAGAAACAACGTCATTCTATCAACAGGTGATATTGTCACCGTTCCTTGGAGTGGTGATAGCTTAACGTGGGTAGAGCAAGACGGTACAGAGCACAACTTTAGTTACGATACGTCACTGTTGTCTGTTCCATTTCTATACGCAGATAAACTCTATGCAATTCGAGATTCCGATGATGCACTGATCGAGCTTACATTGAATGGCGCTACCTTAGACCAAACCGATGCTCTATGGACCACCAATGGATACAGGCCGTCCTCCATGAGTGTGGTCCGTGGTGATTATAAAATGCATTCAGATTGCTCTGTGTATCAGTTCGATGATACAACCAAAACCATTACACAACTCGAACCCTCTAAAGCGCATAGTGGCCACGTAGCCAATGCAGGCCAAACCTCACTGTACTGCATGTACTCAAGTGCCGATGATAATAGTGCATTACCTAGTTTCATGCGTTTTGATGTCAATAAGGCTGAACTTAACCAACCCACTACAACGACAATCGATGCGTCTAGTGGTACTAAACTCGACGCCAATGAACGAATGGCTGTCGTAAGCGATAATGAACTGATGTTCTATCAATATCCAAGTGGAACGTTTACCGAGTACTACATCAACTTTGACGCTGGTACTACAGTGGAAAAAGAAGTGAGTTCAATAACGGCTATTAAGATGCAAACCGTCACTCAAAACTAATTATTTAGAAGGATTAATGAGGGCATGTTCTGCCCTCTTTTTTTAGGTTCGAGAGCACCCAAAACTTCGTGATCTATCGCCGTAGTGCTTGGTCTCGACCTTAGCTAAATAGCTGGCTCGTTTAAACAGGCTATCCACCTGTTGGTCGAATTTATCTGAGTTTTTATCTAACCAATAGGTAGGGTTGTCTGGGAAGTGGACTAAGCTATCACCTTCATTGGCTTTGATATCTAACGCTCGACACCACGCCTTCTTTATCATGTCTGATAAATTGCCTGTTTGATCAAACCTTCCAAGAGAATGGTACACGTCTTTGTTCAATAACAAGACAAGGTGGTAATGGTGACTCAATGACGTGCTTCTTTCTTTACACCAAGCATATCGAACCTTACAACTACGAGCAGTCTGACCTCTCCTTTTTTTTCGACTGAGGTCAGCTTGAATCTGAGCATCCAGCGAAGCAATAAAGTTCTTGATGACTCCAGTGTCATCGAACAATAAAGACTTAGCTAAACGTAGGTCTACTCTAATGGCTGTCGTACGAGGGTGTTGTGTGACGGCTTTATCAATCGTGTCATACAGCTTATCAAGGTAGCTAAGAACTAAACCACCTTTTAGCTTTAAGATTGGCAATCCATTGAATGTATCATTTGTCGTTGTTTTAAGTTTTTTCATCATTATACCTTTGGGGTGAATGTCTCTGGTATAGGATGATTGGGAGTGGTTATTTAATGAGGTGAGTATCTTTATTGAATTGTGTTTGGTAAGGGTAAGTTGATGAATGGTATATACGTAATATTACCATACCGCAATAACGATATCTGAACATGCTCCGGACGAATCATTCCATTCTGGTTTAACCCAAAACACATGATGTCAACGTTACAGGTCAATCAATTCCGGGTAATAAACTCGAAATTCCAGTATTTGAAGTTACTCTGAAATTAAGTACCAAGCGTTCATCTGTTAATCTGCGCCAAAATATAATAGGTCTGCTCTTTTATCATTCGATTATCACAATCCGAATCAGGCAAACGCCCTCTTCGAAGAGTTTGACTATCATGAGATTTAGAGCTAATGATACTTAGGTCGTAATAGGTGTCATCAACAACATATGCCGCTGAAATATTACAGGAAGGGTACTTCCCTTTGCTTGGTACGTAGTGTTGAAAATCATGCATCAAGAGATTGACCTTTTTCAAATCAGCATATTGACCACAATGCCCTCGAATCACTTTTGCTAACGACATTGCTAGCCCTGAAGAAAGAGAGAGCAAACTATGCTTCCAAAATGCATGCACATCTTTCAATAACCCTGAATCATTTGAATCTTTGAGGTATTTCTGCGTAAATATTGAATCTTCTAGAACAACTTGCTGAACTTCGGAATCTGACTCCAGTAACTTATCCAGCTTATCGAATCCTTCACTGGTTAGTGATCGCCAATGACTCACCAGTATCAAAGCCGTCAAAATTTCTAGCTTCTCCAAAATACCTAAAGTAAGTCCATTCATTCTGAAAAAGGGAGCGCGCACTAGTCGTGACAGATCAAACTCATCAACGAAATCTGTTTTAGTTATACGTTTAGATTCCGTCTTTTCGAGCCTCTTATGAAGATTGATTTTTTTACCCATCAAAAAAGAGAGTTTGAAAGGAAGTTCAAAATCAAATTCATATTTCAGAGAGCACTCTTTTGCTGTTTGATAGATCAGATAGCATTCAGGCGTCTCATATATTAAGCCATTCACGTTTTTTAGTGTGTCCTTATCAGATATGACTTTCCTTTCACTTTTTTTCAATGAGAAAAAGGCTAAATCAACCTGATATCGCTTGCCAAACTTGCCGAAGTAGATCGGACACACACCACCACCAGCCACGCTCTTGATAAATTCAATATCACGCAGTGTTGCTAGTTGAGATTTCAAACGGCCTTGATTAATCCCCCCCATTAAACGTCGAATCTTACTTTCTGATAGTCGTTCTTCATTCCCCCCAGTAGTGGATGACTGAATAAAACCCAATTCATTTGTATGGAGGATAAATATCCCGATCAACAGGAGGTTTGAGGGCCTGAGTTTAAGCTCTTTTTCTTTTAGAACGGTTTGAATTTTTGATGAAAAAACTTCAAAAAATGCCTCATGAACGGATAGAAAACCACCCGCCTTCAATGAGTCTAAATAGACTGAATCAAAAGTGAACTTGTGCTTTCCATGCTTTACCTTTGTCACGACCCCTAGGTCATGACATTGCAAATATTCAAGCAATTCAGAAACAACTTTATGAGAGACCCCAAAGCTTTCACGGAGACGTGAAATCGACACATCTACCGACGAATATCTCTCATGAATTTGCTCGAAGATTATTGCTAAAAATAAGTACCTTCCCTCAGGAGAAAGATGCTTAACTTCAGATAAAACCTTAATAACAATCATTAGATCCAACTATATAAACCCTATTTTACATCCAATTATAAGAAAGCCTTACAAGCTTTAAAACCACTTTAATCACAAATTTAAAACATGTTTAAAATAAAGTTTTTAAATTTTACATGGAACATTTACTATCTTTTAAGAGTGGATGACAGGTGTATTATTTTATGAATGAAAAATCGCTAAAAAGTAGAATGAGCTGGTTCAAAGCAGACGATCTAGAAATGGCAGCGTGGTTAAAAAACTATGCTAAAAGACAGATATGGATAGAAGAAATCGCAAAAAAAACACCACTTAATGACATCAGAATGGATGAAAGCTTTGCTCAAAACTTCATCGATAATTGGACGAGTAAAAACGATATCAGTAGCGAAGACAAGCACAATGTAAACCTATTAAGAAGCGCATGGCGTAGTTATTCAAAGCGCGAAAAAACGTCAACATTTTTACTATCCCCCAATGCAAAAAAGTGCCTCAACTTCCTATCTAAACGGCGGAAAGTATCTAAAACATGCGTAGTGAATGAAATGCTTGTGGCTACCGTTAACCTTATAAAAAACAACAAAAATAAGAAATTCGAGGCCAACCTTTTTCTTCCAAAACTGGAACGAGAAGAGCACGCGATTGATTCACTATTAAAAGAACTGTTGGATATTGAGGAGCTAAAAAAAGAGATAACAGAGTTGAAGGAGAAGAATGCAACCTTACAAAAGTCATTGAACGACAGGGACGAAAGACTACGTACCAAAAGGTTGGGAGGACGGCGAAGACCTTATAAATAGTTTATTGTAACTGCTATTGGTTAACACTATGCGAGTAATTTCCTTCTCCGGCATCACGTTTTTAGCTATTGATAAATTAAGTAATAATATATTGAGCAGCAATAAAACTACTATGTAGCGGAAAGTGACAACCTTCTCCGCTACATAATTTGTTACCTGTGAGCAACCCTATCAAGAATCCAGTCTTGAACCTCACTTTCTACCCAGGCAACAGCTCTATCTCCAATTGGCACCTGTGATGGAAACTGCTGTTTTTCTATAGAGCGATACATTCCCGACCTTGATAAGCCTGTCATTACTAGTACTTCATTAAGACGAATTAATCGAGTGGTTACGTTTGGCATATTGACACCTTGTAAGTGAGTGGATTTCACTTAAATGACATATGTCTGAAATTATTTAGGTTATATGCATAATAGAAAAACCATGCCCTATGCCAATGCCCTGCCCGACTTCTAAATTCAGTGAAGGACACTAGTTACACCGTAACATGAGTTTGCTGAAATCAAATTACATGTACCACCTATTAACCCACAACCTTCAGGCTCTTTTTACCACTCATCGACAAAGTGCCCGAAGCAGCTTCTTCGATATGATCACTCCACCACGCCATGATAACTTTACGGCGTTCAAGGTAGTCAGTTCGGTTGTATGCGCTTCTTACCTTATCCCTATCCACATGAGAAAGTGCAGCTTCAATAATGTCTGGTTCAAAGTTCTGTTCATTTAGAGTGGTACTGGCTAATGCGCGTAAACCGTGAGAAGTTTGCCTGCCCTTCATGCCCATTCTTACTAATGCTTTATTTGCTGTCTCTTTGTTGATGTGATTTTTGTTACTTTTGTCTGCAGGGAAAAGATATTCACTATCACCTGTGATGAAATCAATAGTTTCTAATAGATCTAAAGTTTGTTTTGTTAAAGGGACGGTATGTACTCTCCCCTTTTTCATTCTTTCAGCAGGAATAATCCAAAGCATCTTTTCTCTGTCAATTTCATTCCAACGTGCCCCGGCGGTTTCAGCAGGTCTTGTCATGGTGTGAAGTTGCCATTCTAGCAAGCAGCGAGTGATGGGTTTAATGGATGCGTAGTTGATTGTTTTGAGGAGCTCTGGAAGCTCATCTGGGGCTAACGAAGCTTGGTTGGTTACTTGGCGGTTTCAAAGGCTTTACCAATGCCTGCGAGCTTGTTGTGCTCAATCACACCCGTGTTTACTGCAAAGGTCATTATCTCATTGAGGTTGCGACACAAGCGCCCGACTGTTTCTAGCTTACCTTGGTTAGCAATGGGTTTAATTGTTTTGATCGCTTGAGGGGCTGTTATATCACCAAGAGGAAACTTACCTAGGTCAGGTAAGAGATATTTCTCAATGCGTTGCTTTAATTTCTTAGCCGTTTGCTCTTTGACGCTTGTTTTCTTCACTTCAATCCAGTCATCAAATACCGACTGTAACGTATTCGACAATTCTAACTGTTTTTCTCTGAGAGTTGTGTCGCGGTGCTCTTTAGGGTCAATACCATCAGCAAGTAGTTCTCTCGCTTCAATAGCTTTGGTTCGAGCTTTGGCTAGTGAGACCTCAGGGTACTTACCTAAGGCTAGGTTCAAGCGCTTTCGTGAAATGGGATGATAATAAGAAAAACGCCATAGTTTTGTTCCTATAGGCTTAATCTTCAATGATAATCCATCACCGTCACCTAAATTATATTCTTTCTCTTTAGGCTTTGCTTGTTTGATTTGAGTAGCCGTTAAAGGCTGTACCTTTTTCGCCATCGTAACCCCCTGAAGTAACCTCGAAATTGCTTAGATCTTAAAAGACTACTTCAGAGATTACTTTAAACGGTGGATTTTACAACACATCATGGAATCTCTTGGGACCAAGAAATGGCTAAGAGCCTGATAAAGCAAGGAATTACAGGCACAAAAAAGCCCACACTAGGTGGGCTCTTTCGTATAATGTGGTGCCCGCTACTGGACTCGAACCAGTGACACCTTGCATGTCATGCAAGTACTCTAACCAACTGAGCTAAGCGGGCAATGCTTTGAAACTTAACTAACCGCTTTACTAAGTGGCTAACGCTTCAGAACGAGATCGATAATAACGAGTGAATGGGTAGCGTGCAAGGATAAATTTGCACAAAACGGTTCGTTTGCTTTTAAAAACAACAATCAGAATAAATTTTAAACACAAAGCAGATCAATGGCTTGAAGTAGATCACATTTCGCCTCTAGTTCAATAGCTATATACCTCTGCCTGTTTCGTGTCTTACCCCTCTAATAAAGCATTTTAACTCAAGATATTAGTTAGAATCTTCATCCACATCGAATACAACGTTGTAGTTTTCGGTATAGGTGCAGTTTGGCTGGCGGCTACAAGTGAAGAAGCGTCGGCCTTTGTAATCGCCTTGGCTTGCCAGTTTGATGATCATTGGGCTACCACACTTCTTACAAAATCGCACTTCTTTGGATGGTTCGATTAGATCGATGTGGGCTGCCAGTAACCTCTTCAAACGGCTCACTTGGTAGCTGTGTTTAATTGAAGCACCAATCAGAGGTAAACCTGCCGATTTACACACGTGAATTAGTAGCTTTTCGCGATCGACTTTCCCTTTATTGAGCTCTTTGCCGTTATCAAGTTCGATAATAACGCGGGGCTCTAGCGTTCGCGGGTCGCAAACAACAAAGTCGAAGTAACTACGTGAGATCTTGTTGTTGGTGATAAACCAATTCTTCTTATTGTTCGTCTTAGCAGGAACAAGTACGTTCGACATGCTGACTTTAGCAAACACTTCCCCATGGTTGCCCACAGCTGATTTTAGCGCATTATAGAATGTCGCCTGTTGCGCCGACATTAACGCGCCTTTCTTCTGATAAGCGTGGTCTTTGGTGTCATCGTGTTTCACCACATACTTTTGAATAAAGTAAAAGAACACAACCAGAACAATTACAACGATAAAGATATTAGTCATTTTCCAACACAATCAAGTCTGTATAGGGATTAAGAGAGTAGCTAGCGTATGTAGAAAAGCATCACCTGGCAAGCAAAAGAGCGAGAGTTGCCAACCAGAATCACGACCTTTGAGCGCAGTGCCCAACGAGAGGTCGCTCCTTCACTAGACACACCTCTCTTATTTTGATAATTAAATCATCAATTACACTCTAGATTGATTTAGATCAATTTACCTAGATTTGTGATCAACTAGTCTGAAAAACGTTAGACAAATGTTAATAAGGAAATTGATATGGAACTTAAACAAGACCCAAGATGTTATACCGACGTATGTGTAGATGGTAAATGGTTCCACTATGACCACTGCGGAACCCAAGCCTACATGTTAAAGGGAGGAGCTTCGGCTGTGATTGAACTCGCTAGCGAACCAGCGACAGAAGGCGAATTGGTTGAAATGCTTCAAGGTGTCGCTAAGTAACCCACCAAGCCAAATCACAGTATGAATTAAGCGAATAAGAGTAAATAGCCGTATTAGTTCAGATAAGCACTCTTATTCGCTTAGTTATTGAAGTTCAGGTTTCTTGATTGCAGGGGATTAACTAAGTTTAGGAACTCAAATGATAACGACTTTATTGCGCCCTGACTGCTTAGCTTGATACAAAGCATCGTCTGCCGATTTCAAGTGTTTCTTATAGGTACGGCTATTCAACTGTTGCTCCGTTAGATGAGTCGTCGCACCAATCGATGTGGTTAATTCTAATGGGCCAGAATGCGTTTCAATCGCTCGGTCAGCGATCGCTTGCCTTATAAGCTTAAGCTCTTTATTAGGATCTTGATTCCCAGCCAGCAACAAAACAAACTCTTCCCCACCCCATCTTGCCACTACATCGTTTGTTGATAAGATTTTCTCTAAACGCTTAGCGACTTCCACCAGCACTTGGTCACCAATATCATGCCCATAAGTGTCATTAACTTGTTTGAAGCGGTCTAAATCTAGAATAGCGAGCGTATACCCAAACGACGACAAATGATGTGGCATCGGCTGAGTTAACCGTTGCTCTAAGTAACGCCTATTGTATAAGCCTGTCAGTTCGCATCTTGTTGATTGCTTAAGTAGTTCTTTGTTGGTCTTCTGGATCGAGCGTAACCTTATCAATAGTAACGTGGCGCTTATCATCACCATGATACCCAAGGCGACAACAATTCGATTTCGTAGCTGCTGCTTATCTAATGTCAGCTCACCTAACTCTTTTTCTGCGTTAAGCAGTTCGTTTTCTCGAGCTAATGATGCTGTAGCGAAATCTTGCTCTAGTAAAAAGATATCACTCTGGCGCTTATCAAATAGCAGCGCTTTGTTGCCCTTGTAATAGAGTTTGAAGTAACGAAGTGCGTTCTCGCTGTCGCCTCTCGAATCATAGTATTCAGCAAGTGTTCTTAAGCCGAGGACCTTCCAGCTGCGAGTCCCCACAACATCGAACATTGCAGACGATCGCTTTAGATCAGCAAAAACAAAATTATCTCGGTTCAAACCAATGTTCGCTAAGGCTCTATTTAGGTAACACTGCCCCAATTGAAGTGTGTATTTGTCCACGCCTGGGTATCTAAGACACAAGTTTGCGACTTGTCGTGCTGACTCAAAGTTCTTTTCCGCCAACAACACATCACTCTCTGCTTTTAATAGGATGATTTTGTATCGTTCACTCACGTTATCGCCATTTAGCTTAGCCGCACTTTGATATGCTTCTCGGCCTTTGACTAAATCACCACTGCGCAGATAAGCAAAAGACTCATTCACATGCAGCACGCCGATGGTAGACGCTTCGAGTAGTCCACTCTTGTAATAGAGCTTTTTGGCTCTTTTAATCAGCTTGAGCGCTTTAGGCCAGTCTTCCAAATAGATATAAAGCAGTGCCATATTTGACACTAACTTGCTGTTGTAGATGTGATGAGGGTACTTCTTACCAAGGTCTAAACCTTTATGGAAAAAGTATTGAGCTTCAGGAAAGTCATTGCGGATGTTATTGATGACACCAGCCGTGTTATAGGCCTTAATCAACAACTCTTCATAGTGAAGCGATTCTGCGATATCTATCGCTGCTCTGATTTGGATTTCAGATTCCGCTAGCTCACCCTTACTGATGTATTCAATCGCCAATTCAACGAGAGATTGGGCCTTTAGCCAACCCATATGTTCGTGTTGTGCGAGTGCTTTAATCTGCCTGACGTATTCGGAAACCGCTTCGGTATCCAACTTATGTTGCGCGAGGTTGGACAAAATCATCAATTCGTAAGCACGATAGATGGCTTTATCTTGGTCTGGGAACTTGGCTTGGAGAGCCTCAAGTTGTTGGGAAGCTAAATTAGGGTCACCGCGAGATACATCGAGAATATCGATCAACGCAGATCCATATTGAGAGAGTGATAACTCTTTCTCTGGACTATAAACACTCGGGTTTTCAGGGCGAATATGCTTTAAATCGTCGTCATAAGTTGGATAGAGCAAATACAGCCCCAGCACAATACTCATCAGCACCACGAAAAGGAATGAACCTAACACATTGTTTCTATTCATTTATCAGGGCCATTATTGATTGAATTCCAATTTTATTGACGTTTTTTTAAGAGCGGTCAAACATTATACCCGACAGATATACAGATTAAAATCCTGCGCACTGGTGGATCTGAATTGGGTTTTTCTCATTAATTAGAATAATCAGGCAACTTTCTTGATTTAACTCAGACAATCATCTACCTCATTGGCGTTATAGTGATTTTCCTGTTCCTACCTCCGCGGCTTCTTTTTGAACAAGCGGAAGCATAATGAGAATTAACAATGACCCAAATTAATGAACAACGTCTTGTAGAACATTTCTGCGATCTAGTGAAAATTGATAGTGAATCTCGTAACGAAAAAGCGATTGCTGAAGCTTTGGCTGAGCAACTCGGTGAACTAGGTTTTGAAGTTCACAAACTGGCGGTTCCTGAAGAAGTGTCTAATGGTTTCAACATCTACGCTCGTCTAGATGGCACTCTTCCAGGTAGCACAGTGTTCAGCTGCCACATGGACACAGTAACGCCAGGCATCGGCATTGAGCCAATCATCGAAGACGGTATCATCCGTTCAAAAGGCAACACAATTCTAGGTGGTGACGACAAGTCTGGTATCGCAGCTATCATGGAAGCGGTTCGTTGCATTAAAGCTGAAGGACAAGAGCACAAAACTATCGAGATTGCATTTACTGTATTCGAAGAAGGCGGTCTGTTCGGCTCTTTGAACTTCGATATGTCTTACATTCAATCTGAGCACGCAATCGTACTTGATACAGGCGGTCCAATTGGCACTATCGTAAACGCAGCGCCTGGCCAGCAGAAGATTGTTGCTAAAATCAAAGGTCGCCCTGCTCACGCTGGTTTAGCACCAGAAGAAGGCATCAGCGCAATTCAAGTTGCTGCAGACGCTATCACTAAGATGAACCTACTTCGTATCGATGAAGAAACGACAGCAAACGTTGGTATTGTTGAAGGTGGTCAAGCAACTAACATCGTAATGCCAGAGCTTAAAGTCGTGGCTGAAGCACGTTCTCTAAACGGCGAAAAGCTAACGGCTCAAGTTGAACATATGATCTCTACATTCCAAGAAAGTGCTAAGCAGTTCGGCGCTGAAGTAGAAATCGAATCAACTCGTGCTTACGATGCATTCGTTATTGCAGACGATCATCCGCACATTCTTTCTATCAAATCGGCGTTTGAGAAGCTTGGCGTCACAGCGAACACTAAACGCACTGGCGGCGGTAGCGATGCAAACAACTTCAACGCAAAAGGCCTGACAACAGTTAACCTTTCTACTGGTATGGCGAAAGTTCACACCACTGAAGAGTACATTGCAGTGAAAGACATGGTCGCAATCACTGAGTTTGTTGTGGCTTACGTAACGCAATAATCGAATCCATTAGTTAGGTAGTCACTTCTATCTAGCACAATGAAAAAAGCCGAGACATCATCACGATGCTCGGCTTTTTGTTGTTTAGGTGAGCATAGAAGGTCGAACCTAAAACCCTCTACGCTTCCAGAATTGGCCTTCGTCTTTTGCTACTAGGTCGAATGTCTTGTCGGCGATGATGTTGCCTTTTAGCTCAACCGTCATGCGCCACTTTCCTAGCTTGTTCGAGACAGGAGCCCAGATAGTGTCACCTAAGTAGAAATCCCAGTCATTGTTACCGACATACTCCTCACCATCAAACGGTTCGAGCACTTCACCTTTGTCTGTGGTGATGTTTGGGTGATAAATGCAGTAACGGATCTTCTCACCTTTGGCTTTTTTGATATTCAGGATATAGCCAAACTCTACGTCGATTTCAGCATCAACGGTGGTGGTGAACTCTTGGATTTTTGGAAGATCTTTAGATTTTGAATCCCATGTGGAATAGATACCATAAGAAGTCATGTCGACCACAACAGAGCGCTTTGCCATTTCAATCGTTACCTTGAAGTTGTTCTATTAATTTAATTCTATTTGCCATTCAGCCACGCAAGCAGAAGAAGAACGAGGCTATTCTTGCCAGTCTTTCGCCATACGCTTAATTACTGAAGGTTCAATGTCGTGAATAGTGCCATATTGCTCTCGGCACACTTCGATAATTAATTCTGCTTTATATTTGAGTGCAAGTTGGCGGTAGGCTTTCATTTCCCAATGCTTAATAAAGGTATTCGAAACAACCACATCAAACCCTTGCTTTAAGCCGTTTTCAGCTGTGTTTTGACACCACTCATGAGCTTGTTGCAGCTGCCTAGGATCAAAATGGTACTCACCTTGCTCATTCACATAATACATATCGGCTTCGACATGCAATGCATCGTAGGTTTTTGCTTTTGTTGATTTGCCAGAACCGGGCAACCCTCGAATGAGTATTAACTTCATCTGTCACTGTACAGGCTAATTTGAAAACATGAGTTTATCGTAAATAGTAACGAGTTGCTCTGATAACTGCCTCTGCTCAGCATACGAAAACCAAGTACTTACACACGACTCAGACAATCACTGAATACAATGAGACTCCCCTCGAAGCGCGTGGATTGCTTCTGATAGAAAACACAAATAATTTACATCTATCCATTTTGCATATCGACAAGCGTATCAAACTACTATAGATTTAGATGTATAGACGTCTACATATCTAGCTTAGGGAGAAAGCTGTGCCTATTCGCATTCCAGACCAATTGCCAGCATCCGATGTTCTTCGTGAAGAAAACATCTTCGTTATGCCGTTATCAAGAGCATCGACACAGGAAATTCGTCCACTTCGAGTCTTGATCCTCAACCTA
Source organism: Vibrio sp. 10N.261.52.C11 (assembly GCF_041471405.1). Lineage (NCBI taxonomy): Bacteria > Pseudomonadati > Pseudomonadota > Gammaproteobacteria > Vibrionales > Vibrionaceae > Vibrio > Vibrio sp. 10N.261.52.C11. Next base: position 101,497 of record NZ_JBFROI010000025.1, on the reverse strand, counting down.
ATGCCGAAGAAGATTGAAACTGAAACTCAATTTTTACGCCTACTATCGAACAGCCCATTGCAAGTGGATGTAGAGCTGCTGCGCATTGATGACCGACCAAGTAAAAACACACCGACTGAACACCTTGATAACTTCTACCGCCAATTTGAAATGGTCAAAGAAAGAAACTTTGATGGATTGATCATCACTGGTGCGCCGCTTGGCTTGGTTCAATTTGAAGATGTGATCTACTGGGATCACCTGAAAACCATCATGGAATGGGCAAACAAGCACGTTACTTCAACGCTATACGTGTGTTGGGCGGCTCAGGCTGGTTTGAAGTTATTATATGATTTGCCAAAACGCACTCGTAAAGAGAAGCTGTCTGGTGTTTATAACCACGAGATACATAACCCATACCACCCTATTTTACGTGGCTTCGACGATACATTCTTAGCTCCGCACTCTCGCTATGCGGACTTCTCTCAAGAGTACTTAGCGGAACATACTGACCTTGATGTTCTTGCAACTTCTGATGTTGCAGGCGTATACCTAGCAGCAACCAAAGATAAGCGAAACGTGTTTGTAACGGGTCACCCTGAGTACGACTCTCACACACTTCACAATGAGTACATTCGAGATTTGGGTGAAGGCATGGAGCCTGTGATACCAATCAACTACTACCCGAATAACAATCCAGACAACAAACCGGTTGCAAGCTGGCGCAGCCACGGACACTTGTTGTTCTCAAACTGGCTAAACTACTGCGTTTACCAACAAACGCCTTACGATCTGGATCATTTCAGCGAAGACAACTTTACCAAAGACGATTAAATTCTTTCTTCCGATTCACAAACACATAAACCGTGTTCAGTATGTTGTTGATAAAACGACGAATTGGACGCGGTTTTTTTATGGTGTGTGGGTCGCATTCCATGATAGATTTACGACTTCAATGGGTTTGATTTCATATGATGGGTTGGTGTTCATAAGGAGCTTCACATGCCTGCCAAGCCATCATTTTCAAATCCGATTTCGTTGTCCCGCCCTCTTTCGTTATCAAGTGTGGTACTACTTGCCTCGCTTTCCTTGGCCGGTTGTGTCTCTGTCACTGAAGGACCGCCAAAGATTGAAAGTGATCCTATCGCGATGTCTGAATCTCGAATCGAATTAGGTTTGGGCTATATGGGACAAGGCAATATGGTGAGAGCGCGTGAAAACCTTGAGCTCGCGATTAAACACGCACCTAGCTACTACCGTGCTCGGCTTTCAATGGCGCATTACTACGAACAAGTGGGTGAAGTAGATGAAGCGAGAACCACTTACCGTAAAGCACTCAGTCTTGATTCAAGAAACGGCAATGTATTGAACAACTACGGTACCTTCTTGTGTAAACAGGGCGAATACGAGCAAGCTGATAAGTACTTTAATCGCGCTATCGATCAACCTTACTACTACTTGGTATCTGCAAGTTATGAAAATGCCGCGTTTTGCGCATTTAAGGCTGGCAATACGGACCAAGCGAAGTACTACTTTAGCAGAGCAATTGACCACGATCCAAACCGCGTGAAATCGATACTGCAGCTTTCAAAGATTGAAGTGAGTGACGCCGATTACAATGAAGCTCGACTCCGTTTATTCAAATTCCACCAGCGTTATGGCTATCAAATTCCATCACTTAAAATCTTGGTCGATCTCGAAAATAAAGCAGGCAACAGAGCTCTAGAGCAGAAATATCAGAGTAAGTTAGATGAGTTGCTTTCTGCTTAGCGTATAGGTAAAACACAAAAAACGGGCTTGTTGCGTTAACAACAAGCCCGTCCGTATTTCAGCTTAATAACTTAACTAAGTGCAGCCGCTATTTTAGCGCAATCCACTCTTGTCTTTGCTCATCGTCCATAAAGGTCCATGCGATAAAGCGACTTACCTTCTGGCCTTGTGACATCTCGACGACTTTTACTTGTTTCGCTCGCAGCTTGCCCAGTTCTGAACGAACCATATCGACGTTGTCTTTCTTAGAAATCAATGTCGTAAACCACAAAACTTGAGTAGCAAAAAGTTGACTCTCTCTTGCCATCTTCATAATGAAAGCGGCTTCACCACCTGGGCACCAAAGCTCGGCTTTTTGACCACCAAAGTTTAAGGTTGGTTTAGCTTGCTTAGTTGATTTATCTAACTTAACTGGCTTCTTGTTCGTTTCAGGCTTGAATGACTGACCGGCTTTCTTAGCACGGTTCGCCGCTAGATTATCCAGTTTACGTTGTGACCCCTTTTCAGCCTCTTCAAGAGAGCTGTGGAATGGAGGATTACAAATAGTGACATCGTAACGTTCATTATCCTTAATCACGCCCTTAAAGATAGATTCAGAGTCAGCTTGTAGGCGAGCGCGGATCTTACCTTTTAGATTAGGGTTGCTTTCCGCTATGAAGTTCGCTGTTTTGATGGAGACTGAATCAACATCTGTCCCTGTACAACGCCACTTATACTCTGTCGCACCAATGATTGGGTAGATACAGTTTGCACCGACACCAATATCTAATGCTTTCACAGACGCGTGGTTATAGGGTTCACCTTGGCCATCGCTATTAAGGATGTCGGCCACTCTGTGAATGTAGTCTGCACGACCAGGAATTGGCGGGCACAAGTAACCAGCAGGAATATCCCAATGTTTAACGCCATAGTGATGCGCCAACAAAGCTTTGTTGAGTAGCTTAACAGCCAATGGATCAGAGAAATTAATGGTGTCTTCGCCAACCGGATTCTTGATCAGATGCTCTTTTAGCTCAGGCAAGGCTGCAACTAGTAACTCGAAGTTATAGCGGCCAGTGTGCTGGTTTCTTGGGTGTAATCCACCTTGAGGTTTTTCAGCCGAGCGTCTTTTCTGAGCTGCGTTCTTGTTAAAAGCCGTTTTATTGAAAGAACCCTTATTCGATGATCCTTTATTGGCACCCGGTTTACCTCTGCTATCTTTTGCAAAAGGTCGCTTTGCTTTGTTATTGCCCGCGCCTTTAGGTGCACTATTCTTGCGGCTTTTATCAGATGTGTTCTTTGTAGAAATACGCTTGTCGCTGCTTGGCTTAGCTGTACTTGGCTTAACATCAGCTTGGTTGTCTTTTGTTTTTGCTGATGAAGTGCTGTTTTTCGACAGGCTTAGCGTCGTTCTATTTTGTGATTGGCTCATTGGGCTACTTCTTTAAATCTAAATACATCATGAATAAACGGGCATCCAACTCAAGTTGATGATATTCCGGTTCCATGTGACAGCATAGTTGGTAAAAGGCTTTGTCGTGCTCTTTCTCTTTGATATGCGCCAGTTCGTGTACCACCAGCATTCTTAGCAAAGGTTCTGGTGCATTTTTAAAAACACTGGCGATACGAATTTCATTCTTTGATTTGATCTTTCCACCGTGATTCTTAGCAACGTAAGAATGCAGACCTAACGCATTATTGATTAGGTGTATCTTGCCGTCGTAAATCACTTTGCTGATCGGTGGTGTTTTTTTCATGTAGCGATTTTTTATCTCAATCGCATAGTCAAACAGGGCTTTCTCGCTTTTTATTTCATGATTCTTTGGGTAGCGAGCTTCAAACCAAGGCACCAATTTACCCGACTCTACAAGTTGAGTAACAGGATCTAGAATGTGCTTAGGATAGCCTTGAATATAGCGTAAAGAAGGATGCATGCTGAAAGACCGTACAAGTTACACCACGACAATACGTTGTGGTCTTGAAAATTGAGCCGCATAGTGTAACTGATCACACTTTTCTAATCACCTAGGATTCGTTACACTTTAGCGAGATTCACCAAGAGAATGAAAAAATGAAACGTGTTGTATTGTACGTCGCAGACAAATGCCCGCACTGTAAAGATGCCCAAAGGTATTTAGACTCTAAGAAAATTGTTTACCGCCTGACGAATGCAAAGATGCAGCGTGGCCGTAAAGAATTGCAAGCAATGGGTGCTCGTTCTATCCCCGTGCTTAAAATCGGCGATCAAGTGATGGTCGGCTGGAATCAGAAAAACTTCGATAAGATGTATAACTCAAAGAACACCTAACGTGCTCTGAGCCAGTCATACTTCTATACAACAAAGCCCGAATATCCAATCTAGGATGTTCGGGCTTTGTTTATTTAAATCTTACTAAATCACACATACCGCTTAACGAAATCAATAAAGGTTCGGTCTGCTTTTGACAGATACCCTTCCTTTCTCCACGCCAAAGATAGGTTCAGTTTCACAGGGTCTTTAAATGGCACGCCTACGACATCTTCCTCGTATTCTGTCACCAAGCTAAGCAACGCGGTGATGGCAAACTCTCGCTTCACGATAGAAAGAATCATTGGCAATAAATTGGTTTCGAACGCAATGGTCATATCGAGATTGTACTTCTTACAAGTCGCATCGATAAAATCGCGGTGGAAATAGCCCGATTTAAACATGATCAGCTCTTGAGCAAAGAATTCTTCAAAGGTCATCGAAGGCTGTTGTGCTAGCGGATGCTCCTTACCGACAACGGCGACCATCTCAGAACTTAACAGATGATCCGTTTCCAAATCATCTGGAACGTTCTCATGATTAATTACGCCAATATCGAGTTCGCCGTTTAACAGCATTTCACGAATAGATGCGGTGCCTGCATCAATCAAGGTCAACTTTAGGTTTGGGTATTGGTTTTTAAATGCCATCACGACTTGGGGGAAAAAGTAACTGCCCATCATACTTGGAGCGCCTAATCGAACCTCGCCTTTTTCTAGCCCCTTTAGTTCATTCATCGCGAGCTGAGCATCATCAAACTGCTGGGCGATTCGCTTTGCATGCTCAAACAGTACTTTGCCCTCCTCCGTTAAAGTGACGGATTTATCGCCTCGACGGAATAGAATCAACTCAAGCGTCTGTTCTAGTTTTTTAATAGAAATGCTCAATGCGGGCTGCGCGATATGCAGCGCTTTGGCGGCCTGAGTGAAGTTACCAAACTGCGCAACAGCCAGAAAATGTCGAAGAGGTTTTGATTCAAGCATGGCGATATATTTAATATATAGAGGTGATATTTTTAATATATTTCTTTAATCACACTTGTACTGATAACTTGTTCACAAATAGCTTACTAACTCGTGCAGGCACAACGTAAATGTTTGATAAAGGCAGTCCTCAATACAAACGCATCACCCAATCATTGGCGATTGGCTCGTTTATCATTTTCTGTAACCTTTACCTCTTTCAGCCAATCTTGCCGCACATGGCGGAGCACTTCCAAGTATCTGAAACTCAGATCAACTGGTTATTTGCTGCTACAACACTCGGCCTTTCGATTAGCTTGGTACCTTGGGCAATTGCCTCTGAAACCTTTGGTCGTAAACCCATTATTCTGTTCAGTCTGTTCGCTATCCCATTAATAGGGTTAAGCATGGTGTTCACGACTACCTTGTTGCAACTCGTTATTGCCCGCGCATTTATGGGCATCGCTGTGGCGGCGTTTGCTGGTGTGGCGGTTGCCTATATGGTTGAGGAGTTAACACCCAAAGCCTTTGCTGTCGCGATTGGAGGTTATATTGCGGCCAACTCATTGGGTGGAATCTTCGGACGTGTATTAGGCGGCTTAATTACAGACTATTTCGATTGGCATGCAACTGTACTGTTTTTCGTTGTCGGTTCATTGCTTGGTGCACTCTTTATTGCCTATCGCCTACCTGACCAACAGAACTTCAAACCTCAAAAAGGGCTGTTCTTTCATCACAACCGCTCCGTTGTAATGCACTTAAGAAACCGTACCTTGTGGCTTGCCATGTTGATTGGTGGTGCTAACTTCGCGCTGTTTGTTAACCTGTACTCTGTAATGGGCTTTAGGCTAGTATCCGAACCTCACTCGGTACCCGTTGGTTTAGCTTCACTGATATTCCTATGTTACTTGGCCGGTACGGTAAGCTCTAAGCTCTCCAACAAATGGACACTTCGCTTTGACCCGTTAAGCGGAATATTGATGGGCGTGTGTATTAGCTTAATTGGAATGCTGGTTTCTGCGGTCGATAAAGTCCCGTTCATGTTAGCTGGCTTGTTATTGATTAGTGGCGGTGCGTTCTTTGCCCACACTCTTGCCTACTCTTGGGTGAGTCAAAAAGCACCGAGCGCTAAGGCGACAGCGACCGCGCTCTATCTGGTTCACTATTATATTGGCGGTAGTTTAGGTGGATTCTTGCTTTTATATTGCTGGCAACTGTTCGGTTGGAATGGCGTGATTGCAGGTGGTTCAATCTTCTATGTCGCGATATTTGCTTGGGTCTATCAGTTGAAACAGCTACAAGTATCGACTTCCAAACTCGCACAAGCATAACTACGACTGAGTTTGTAACTCAATTATTGCTTTTGATTAACGTCCGTTCTGATATCCTACGCAAAATTTCATTTCGGAACCTGTTATGTCGAACACTCAAAGCACAGATCTTCAAACCATCCACGACCAAGTTAAACAATGGTTAGATGATGTCGTTATTGGCCTAAACCTGTGTCCATTCGCAGCCAAGCCACAACGTAATAAACAGATTAAGATCTTTGTGAGTGAAGCGAATACGGAAGAAGCGTTATTGGAAGACATCATGACGCATTTCGTAGAGTTAGATAACACGCCTGTCGCAGAGTTGGAGACGACTTTGGTGGTTGTACCCAACATGCTGCAAGATTTCTTCGACTACAACATGTTCATTGATTGGATTGAAGCGTTGATCAAGCAAGAAGATTGGGAAGGCGTTTACCAAGTGGCAACCTTCCATCCAGACTATTGCTTTGGTGGTGCGGATCCAGAAGACGATGAAAATCTAACGAACCGTTCTCCGTATCCGGTTTACCATTTGATTCGTGAAGCGAGTATGGAAAAAGTGTTGAAGCACTACCCTAACCCTGAAGCGATTCCTGATACCAACATCGCGAGAGTCGAGTCTTTAACGCCAGAAGAACGCCGTCAACTGTTCCCTTACTTGTTTAGCTAATAGTTCAGTTAATCGCTAACATGATGGCTCATATTCCTGAGCGCTCTTGATGATATGGACGAGAAATGAACTGATCTCGTCCATTTTGTTTCGCAATGTACAGACACTCATCGGCAACTTTGATGAGCTTATCTAACGCCGACATCCTTTCCCCTTTGGTATCCCCTGTACTCAACTCAAAATGACACGCACCAATTGATATAGTGACAGGCTTTCGATCCAGTGTGATTTTCTTCATCTCTTGCAAAAGAGTCATGAACTTATCTTCAACATAATTTGGTGTTTTATTTGGATACCAAAGAATGAACTCTTCACCACCAAAACGCGCCACAAACTCACCCTTTTGAGTGTTATTGTTCAGCACGCTCGCCACTTTCTTTAATACAACATCGCCCATTTGGTGACCGTAAATGTCGTTAACCTGTTTAAAGAAGTCGATGTCGACAACCGCCAAGGTTCCCTTTCCTAAAGAGCCTTTTAACTGCTCGACTTCCGCATTCAACGTTTTAAACAAGCAACGTCTATTTGGCAAGTGTGTCAGAGGATCATACAGAGCTTGATACTCCAATTTCTCATTCAACTCTTTGAGTTTTCGTTCTTGCTGCCTTCTAACCAGCTCCACTTCGATCCATGATGCCATTAGTCTCATCACGTCGACATCGAACTCTTTGAACTCACGATGATAGGGTGCTGGGCTTGAAAAGTTTAAGGTGCCATAAAGCTCATCATTAACGAAAATGGGAACCCCAATATAAGACTCCAAGCCAAAAGACTGGTAAGCAGGATGCTTCGCATACTTATCGTGTTTGCCACAATGCTCAATACAGATAGGACCAATCGATTTACAGGTAATTTCGCAATAGGTTGAACGATAATCAAAAGTGTCATCGCTATTGAGTTCTACCCCTTCAGGCGTAACACAATGTTCAACAACATAAGTATTGCCATCGACTTTCGATAAGATACCAATATCAAGGTTGAAGCGTTCAAGCCCCATAATAAGCAGCTGAGCGATCTGAATATCGAAGCCCTTTCGATAATCATTGGTGATTTGATACAAGCGGCGTATAACAATTTCGCTTTCACTGGCTTGGTTCATAAATGGGATTCCACTACTGCTGACATTAATGGCAACATTAATATTTCGTATATTAAGAAGAGTAAAGTGTAAAAAAACATAATAATCAATTAGTTTGTATGCAAAATACCTCATTGGTCCAATGAATAAAAGTCGCGTTCTTCCACTTTGCGTTAGCACCCCATTCCTACCTTTGTTAAAATGGTCCATTAACGAAACAAAATGGATAGGAATATGAACCTTTCTCAACTAAACCAAGAAATCTACGATCACTTTTACCGCGACATTGAAGAGTTCCGCAGTACTTTTGATCTGCCGGTTGCTGCTCCTGAAACAATGGACGAAAAAGGCGATACGCTACATACCTCTCTAGCGATCGAAGAGCTAACAGAACTTGCAGAAGCTGACTCTAAAATCGAACAAGCGGACGCTATTGTAGACAGCGTTTATGTTTTGATGGGACGTTTGGTTCACCTTGGCCAATCCAAAGTAGAAGACAACCTAGCGATCAGCTACTTAATCGACTTACTGTTGAACGTTGCCAAAAACCGTTCAATTGACTTCTTACCTTGCTGGGACGAAGTACACTCAAGCAACATGAGCAAAGTATGCCGTAATGAAACAGAATACGCAGAAACAGAAGCATTCTATGCTGAGCAGAACATTAAGCTAATGGCGGTTCAAAAAGGTGAATACATCATTGCTAAATGCGCTGAAGATTTTGTATCGGAAGGTAAAACAGTTCGCCAAGGTAAAGTACTAAAATCTGTACACTACCGTCCAGCCAACCTTGAGCCTCTTACAGCTTAAGTAGAGTTAAAACTGAAGCGCTTCAAAGCATCAGTTGACTGAAATAGAAAACGCCACGTTATTGTAACGTGGCGTTTTATTATCTATTGAAGAACTCTAGCTGTTTTAATTGTAGCCTTGGTTAGAAGCCGAGCGCTATACTAGTCGAGCCATATGATAAGCCGCCACATATTCGCCATTTCTGAAAGCGAATCCTGCGGACTCTCCTTCAATCACGAAACCAAACTTCTTATACAGACTGATCGCTCTTTCGTTATCGGTATACACCGTTAACTCCATTCGCTTGATGTTAATCCAGTTATCACACAAGTCGATTGCTGTTGCGAGCAGTTGGCTACCGACACCTTTGCCTAACACATCGTCTTTAACACCCATACCAAATGAAGCCACATGTCGTCTTCTTGGGTTCACGCACACTTCCATTCCCAAGTTGCCAACAATCTCATCGTCGATCATCGCGACATACGAGTACACGTTGTCAGGTATATTAGAGATTCGTTTTTGCCAGCTTTCCAGAGATGGATTTGGGAGTTGCAGCGTACCGGTATAAGCATTAGTGCATTCGTAAACTTCTTTTATTCCCTTTGCATCTGACGGCTCAGACCGTCTCACTATAATACTCATCGCAACTCCTAATATTTCTTCGCTAAATATGAAACACATCCTCAATGTGCACCTAGACACACTAACAAATAGTAAATATTTAACAATAGGTTGGATGGACTTATTTTATTGGGCTTAGTTGATACTGAGTAAACGCCCTCTCTCAATATCTTGTTCAAGTACCTCTGGCGTTAAATCGCCATGTCCATGGTGGTCATGATTATGGTGATGTTCATGATCGTGTCCGTGGGAATGACCTTTGTGTTCATTTGCTCTTTGAGCTAACTTGTCTGAGTCCAAATAGGTATCAGTCAAATCAGCACAATAATCTTCAGTCCATAAACGTCGAGCCTCATCATCACTCATGATTTGCTCGGCTTTAGGGCCCAACTTATCCATGTAGTACATCCCCAGCTCCTCACCTTCTACATTGGCGTGGTTGATAAGGTTCATAAACGCAGGCTCTTGATTCTCATCTGATAGATGACCATTTTTGTAACACACGGTTAGGCCAATAATGTCGTCGCCAAGTTGCTCTAATTCAGGGTTAAAATGATTGTGACTGTGATTATGTTCGGCAGCGGCGACAAGCATTGGAGTAAGTAAAACACATGCGATAGCCAGTAGCTTAATGGTATTTTTCATAGGATAGACCTTCTGTATTTTCGAATACAAATTTGATTAGTTGGTTGACTTAGCTTCTTGTTATTTGAGCTAAGCTGAGGGGAACTTTAAGACCATTTCAGCCTGAGTACCCCTCTGTCTCACTACAAATAATCAATATGATTGGATAACGAGGCTCGATATAACGAGCGTTCTGTAGACAAAAATCACTTATCAACTACGATTCTTGCTGGTGCGATGGTGTAAGTCATTGGCTTCACCTCCCATTCACCTTTTGCTTCCAATGCAACCGCTAGTGCTTGCGCCTCTTCACATACCTTCGCGGGTTTTCCATCAGCCCAGAATGAAGGACCCGAGGTGTATCCACACATAACAGAAAAAGCGTGTTGGCCATCCTTTATTGTGTATTCCGTCATAATGCCTCCGCCTTCACCGTGCGTGATTTTTAGCGAGCCTTCATCGGCAACATGCATTGCATCGGAAGGATTCGGTTTAACATACGTTGTGTAGGTCCCGCCATCTGACATGGATTGGTTGTCATACATGGTGTAGCCTTCTTTTTCTGAAGGTAAGGTCAGTTCGTAGTTAGGATCAATATCCGCTAAACGTTCTGAGTTATTCGTCGCACCAGGTTGATAGTTGTGAGCATTGGATTGTCCGTTAGCGAAAACAGACGCTGACACTAAAGATAGAATGACGACCGCTAAAATTGATTTTTTCATAATGAACTCCAGATATTCTAAGCAAAGAAGTGGTAAGCAATAGTTTTATGATTGAGTAAGAGAATGGGTTTATTTACCTAACTTTTTAGGATGTGAGGGCAATATCAGCCCTCACTGCAAATACCCTATTTGTTATCGGTTCCTGCTCCTTCACCAGGCTCAGTTGGACGACTTACCGACTTGCGCTCAAGGTTGTGGTGAGCACGCACTCTATCCATGTATTCTTGCTTGGTGTTCATACCTTGCTTCATTGCTTCTGGTACTTGTTCAGCTGGGATCACGATGTCACGGTCGACTGGCCACTCAGTTAACAGCTCTGGATGGTAGCCTTCTGGGTAGTACAGTTTAGGATCTAACTCTAAATCACGAATCTCTTGTTCTTGTATGTCTTCACGGCTGTTTTTCGGTAATGGGATTCTAAAGTCAGACCCATCTGCCATATCAAATTGTGGCGCTCGCGCATTCGGGAAATCAGGTAAAATACCTTCACGAACCCACGCATTATCTTTAGTCATGTTAACGACAATGCCATCTGGTGCGCCGAAGTGGTAAGGCCCTTGCCAATGGTGGCGAACCTCTGCAACGGTTTCCTCATTGAGATATGGGTCGAATGTCATGTGCGTTGTCATGAACAAACGCGGTTGTACTTCATTGGCCACATAACCCGCCGCGTACGCTGGCGTATGGTGAGTATCAACGGTGTAACGAGCTAAGAATGGCGGCACACCTTGAATAATCGAAGACACACCAAACGTTTCGGTTTGCAGTTCAGTAATGAACAAGTCTGCACCTTTTGCGTATTTCAAATCCAACTCCGTTGGGCGACCGTCTCCTGTCCAAACAAATGAAAGCACTCGACCGTCATCTTGAGTCCAATTTAAGCGGTAACCAGACGCGCCATCTTTTGCGTGACTGCGTCGCCAGTGAATCACTTCCACATTGTCTTGGTCATAGATAACGCCACCGTCGTCGCGGAAATCAAACTCGTGAACCACAATGTCGTTGCCTGATGGGAACACATCAAATGCATCGGTGTGCCAGTTCAACATTTGTTGCATGCCTTCAATCATATGACGAGTGCCATATTCTGGAGTCGCACCACTCGGGCCATAAATGTTAAGCGGCTTTTCCCAGCGACCATTCCAACCACCAAATTGATACAGATAAGGTAATGAGCCGTAATGATCTACGTGCAAGTGAGTAATGAAAATATGGTCGAGTTCATTCATCGCGACACCCGCCGCTACGTAGTTCGCAATTGATCCTTCACCTAAATCAAAGACAAAGTTAGAGCCGTTACCCAGTTCTACGTATATCGAGGTGTTTGCCTGCCCCGGGCGAATCATTGGTGATGTTCCCATGAACGTGACACGCATTTCATCCGGTTGAACTTCTTCAGTGCGTGGGAACCAGTTGGCGCCTGACACCATGTGATCGCCATAAGGTGCAATGCCCTCAAACATCAGGCCTTCTTTCCAACCTGAATTGGTTTCTTTGCGATAGTCACCATTGTTTACACCGCCCATTAACACAGAAAGCACTTCTTCTTCTGAAGAGTACAAGTTCCCCTTAGGTTGAGTGCTTAGATACTCTTCAAGAGTTTCACCCTCGTGATATTCAAATTTCTCGAGTTTTTGAATATCAGAGTTAGTCTGCTTGGTGTTGTATTGCATCATTGGGTCAGCAGCAAAAGCGGTTGTCGTGATGATCATTGCTGTAGAGATGATTGATAATTTTGCGAAAGTTCTCATAGTTTCACCTATCGGTCTGAGTATTTAGTAAATGAATGAAGTTCCTTCCTCACTCCGATGCAAACAAGTTTATTAATAAACAGAACCTTGATATATAGTGTAAACTTTACTTAAAACCTCCATTTCATTTATGAGTTAATAACGACTCCACCATGATTTGGATGAGTGGCAATAAGAATAGAGGGAACTGAATTTGGACCTTAATCTACTGACGACATTTTTGGCCGTTTACAAACACAGCTCTATCACCGTGGCATCAGAGCAGCTCGATATTTCTCAACCCGCGGTAAGCGCGGCGATTAAGAGACTCGAAGGGGTCGTGGGCAAGGCTTTATTTGTGAGAGAAGGACGAGGTATCGCGCCCACTGGAGCAGCGGTATCACTCGCTAATAAGATAGAAGACCCATTGAACATCATTGGAACGGTTGAGCAGCAAAAGAATGACCTTAAAGTCTATTGCACAGAGAGCTTGCTTCATTTCGTTAGCCAGGTTGAAGGCGTAAGCTTTACGGAAGCGCCACTCGAAGAGGAAGAACTGTTTGATGCGCTTACTGCACAAAAAGTAGATATCGTCATTGATGTACTTTCGAGTAAGAAACACTCATTGATTGAAGAAACCATCGTCGATGAGGAGCCCGTGTGTCTGACTCGAATCAACCACCCTCGAATTGGTGAGACACTAAGTAAAGAAGAGTATTTCCAAGAGGAACATATTGCGCTCAAGATCAAACGCGCCAACATGAACACGGTCGAGTTTTTATCAGAGAGCGATATCGAGCCGAGAAAAGTCAGAATTGAAACCAGTTCAATTTCAAGCATGCTGATTTTGGCAAGCACGACAGATTATATCGCCGCTTCTACTCGTTCTTTTGCAGAAATGCTCGCACCAGCGCTTGGCTTACGCGTTCACCCTATCCCCATCAAATTAAAACCGCTCACGTTTCGAATGCTCTATCACCGCCGTTACGCTAACGACGAGCAACACATCAAAACCCGTGAAGCAATCAAATCAGCATTAAGGAAACATAAATGAAACTGAGGTTTTAACTAAAGTTAACCCTATTAATATAAATTCAGTTTAATCACATACTCTCCAGCAAGTTAATTCAATAGAACGACACTGGAGAATCCATGAAAAAACTTAACCTTATTGCTCTACCACTTACGTTACTCAGCAGCGCAGCGTTTGCGACTTCGACTCAAGTTTACATCGAACAAAACGTTGCCTCTAATGCTGCTGATAACGGTGTCTACACCACAGAAGCTGGCGCATTAATCGATACCTCAGAAAATGGACAAGTCTATATAGGTTTTGATGACCAGGGTTGGTTGGCAGCGGGTTACGGGCACGATTTTCACATCAGCGAATCTTTCACGTTCAACTTATACGGTGAACTTAGTAAATGGGACAACGGTGAAGAGTTATTAATCGAAGGTATTATCGATTATCAAGTGAACGACAACTTCAATGTATTCAGTGGATTGGGATATAACCAGTCAGGGCAAGTACTCGAGAATGTAAGCGACACCACGATCAACACCAATAAGTTCATCGCCGGTGCGGGGTACTCACTCGCAGGCTGGGATTTAGCTTATCAATACACTCACGAAAACAGTGATGGATCCAATGGCGGGTTTACCCACAACGATGACAACGTAATCTTTCATCAAGGCGACTACCGTACCAATGAACACGAAGTCGTTCTCTCTAAGAGCATCGACGACTGGACACCCTACGTGAAATACACCTATTTCAACACCAACGAAGGTGACCTTTACTTGAACGGCCAATCGATGGGCCCGATCGACAACGACAGCATCATCACACTTGGTTTGTCTTACGACTTCTAAATATCTCAGATTCAATTCTCATAGGCAGATGGATTTGCCCACCTTTCGAGGGCACTACTATGAAAATTACTTCTCAACGTAACAAAGCCATTAATATCGCTGCAGCGATCAGTATCGTTTTGTTTTCTGCGATTCCCACCTACGTAAGTGCTGATCACTTAGACTCCCATTATCTAGAGCCGAGTTATCTAGAAACCAGCTATCTAGACTCCTCCTTCGTCGAATTCATGACACCAGATTTTGATCAGGGGTATCTTAACGATGAGATTAAGCAAAACCTTACTCTGGAATAATTCTTCAACACATTACAAAACGTAAAAGACCAGAAACTCACGCTTCTGGTCTTTTATATAGCTCTTGTTTTCTATATAACTCTCATCTTCTTATAGAGCCCTACTCAGCGATTAAGACTCCGTTTCTGAATCACTTTTCTCTAAGCTAATGACGTTCAAAACCGCAAATGCAGAGGCTAAAAAAGACACCACACTCGTCAAAAAGTGTGGTGTCTTGGTTATTATTGCAAGGCTAATTAACTAACAATAGTTAAGATTAGTTGGCTGGACGCCAAACGCCCCATTTGTCATTTTCGTAAGTCGCTTTAGGGTTAGTGCCACCTTGAACCCACCATTGTGCTTTCCATGACTGGTTCGAGTAAGTCACGACTTCGCCACCAAGGTAAGTCGCTGATGAGTCCCACGTACCTGGATCTGGCGTAGGGTCTGGGTCAGGAGTCGGATCAGGATCCGGCGTTGGATCTGGGTCTGGTGTTACGCCACCGTCATCAGCAATTACTTCAAAAGTGAAGGTTTCAACACTGTCGCTTTCAATCGAGCTAGCCATAAACGATAAAGTTTCGTTTGCAGTGATGCCAGTGGTATCAACTACGATAGAAGCCGTGCCGTTATTTTGAATGCTTACAGAAGTACCTTGAGTTTGAGTCAATGTCGCCGCTTCGCTTGTTGCAATTACAACTTTGTCGCCAGCATTCACTACGTTGTCACTCTTCACTAGCTCGTAGATGTCGCCTTTTAATGGTTCAACACCACCGTCGCCACCATCAATCAGCGTTAACTGACCAGAAGCACGGCTATCTTTTGAGTTAAAGAAGTTACGTGAAGGATCGTTTTGGAAGTACATGTAGTGCTGCATTTCAGCGTGCCAATCACCAATGAAGATCGCGCCATCTTTAAACTCTTCGTGCCAGCCGTTAATCTCTGAAGCCAACAAGCGAGCCCAATCGTTAACGTTTGAAGCGTCGATAACGATGTCGAAGCTACGCGCGACTTCACCGTACTTGTTGATGATGTCGTACTTAACCGTATCACCAATTTCTGGCGTACCAAACTGGTCAGAAACAAACAGGTCGCCACGGACTAGATCAGGTTGAGGTGTAGGCTCTGGTGGAGGGGTTGTGCCACCCGCGATAGTGATGTCTGAACAGTTGTAGAAGCCTTCGCCCGCAGCATCATCACGTTGCCAACGAACGAATAGAATCGCATCGCCAGAACGGTCTGAAGGAATAGTGACATTAATGCGGTACTTGCCGCCATTAACCGGAACGTTACCCTCTTCTTGGATAAGATCTAAGTCTCCCCACGCTAGGCCTTTGCTTAGGTCCGCGTTTGGTTTCGTTAGGTAGAACTCCCAGAAAGAAGGGTTGTGTGGCGCTGTCGCATTGAATACATATTCAAACGTACCAGTATTTAGCTCGGTACGAGTCCAACCAGTATGAGGCGCACCCATGCCGCGTTTTTGCGAATCGTTGGCATAACATAACGTGCCGTCAGGAATCGCCGCTTTTACAGCATTGATATTATTGAAATCTTGGACATTTTTCGCGTACTCGTTACGTTGAACAAACGGGTATGAACCCGAAATGTCTTTTGCTTGCGCACACGCAGCATTAGGTGGTGTACCCGACCAAATCCCGCCTTGCTCGTAACACGTGTTCTGACGCGCGCTTGGAAACTCAGACCAACCATGAGCATTTGCCACTGACGGCACACTCGATAGCATAGCCATACCCACTGCTATTTTTAGAATATTATTATTTATTGTTGTCACTTTCCCACTCTCTATTATTTTACCCTAAACACAAAACCAATTGGTTACTAACCAACCAGCACTGTAATTCGAAGGTTTATAGTTTCTGACTTAAAGAACAACGAAAAATATATACGTCAATTTTATCAATAACAGCGGGTTTTATATTGATAGGAATCAGCATCACACAACTCAAACAAATGCGTTGTAGATAGATGATGTTGCTTCGAATTATGACGTTTCAGTATTCTATGTTGATTGAGGGAACATTATTCGGAATGAATAAAAAAGCGGCTTTATGATTAAGCCGCTTTGGGGATATAAAGGCGTTAGGTAGTAAGAAGATATTTAATAACGGCTATGCATGCCCATGCGATGTGACATGTCATCGTCCATACGACCGCCCTTCCAACCGCCGCCACCCAATAGATTAAGTACATCTCGCGCTGTGTAGTCTTCTCCGCCAAAGAAGTCATTAGACACATCATTACGCAGCAACTGAATAGTTGGAGCTAATTCAACAGCAAGATCTTGTGGATCCGCAAACAAGGCTAAAGCAATCTGTTGTTGGCGTTTACTCAACTCACGAGAACTTGTTTCAACCTGCCCAATAGAGAAGAAATCACGGCTTCCGTAGCTCTTCACCATCTTTGCAGACAATGACTTAATCACCTTTTTGATTCTTCTTCTTTGGATGTATCTAAACATATTTGCTTCCTTTACTAACTCGCCTTAAACCCAATGAGCAGCTTAACTAATTAGTCTTTTAACCAAACAAAAGATAGGTCTGATTGTCGACTGAGATACTTTTGACTTCGGTGTTGAACACGGACTCTAGCTGCTCAGGGGTAAGCACTTGATCAGCTGAGCCTGATGCTTGAAGTACACCTTTATCGAGCAACAACACTTGGTCTGCGTGTCTTAGTGTTCTGTTCAAATCATGGTTAGCCATGATCACAGCGATGCCCTTCTCTGCCACTCGTTCAATGAGCTTGTACAACAAGGCTTCTTGAGCAATATCCAACGGAGCTGCGGGTTCGTCGAGGATCAGCAGCTTCGCGTATGGGTTAAGTGTCGGCCAAATTTGCAGGCACATTCCCGCCAAACGTACGCGTTGCCATTCACCACCAGACAGTGTCTGAATTGAGCGATGAAGTTTGTCTGCAATGTCTAGCATCTGGCTGATTTCTTCCAAAGCTGCGTTGATTTCAGCATCAAGGCCGTGTGAGGAGCTTGGCAGTGACAATGCAAGATATTGGAACACTTCTAAGTTGAAGGCTGGCCTTGCGCTTTGGCACAAGTAAGCACGATGCAATGATAAATCTTGTAAAGACAGCTCCGACAAATCCTGCCCGTCGATCTTGATATCACCTTTGTAACCATCACCAATGCCAGATATCGATTCGAGTAAGGTACTTTTACCGCTGCCATTCGGGCCGATAACGTGAGTCACCTGCCCTTGCTTGAGCTCAAATGATAGTGGTAATAAACGAGCGCCAACGCTCAGGCTCTTAATTTGAATCATGATTTTTAATTAACATCCAAATGAAGATAGGCGCACCGATACTGGTGGTCATCACACCCAAAGGTAGCTCTGCGGAATCTAATAAGGTTCTTGCACAGATATCAGCAAACACCAACAACGCAGCGCCAGCAACGGCAGACAAAGGAAGAAGGTATTTGTTATCAGTACCAATCGCTAAACGCAATAAGTGTGGCACAACCAAGCCAACAAAGCTGATCACGCCACCTAAAGCTACCGCGCAGCCGACTAAAATAGACACGGCGAAAATTAGACGCCAGCGCAATCTCGGTACGTTTACGCCTAACTGTGCGGCATGCGTTTCGCCAATCATTAACTTATCTAGCTTACTACCTTGCAGGCACAGCCAAATAATCACGGGGATCATCACCAACGTGAGCGAGTGTTGATACCAAGTCACGCCACCTAAGCTACCCATCAGCCAATACATCAACAAGCGTAGGCTTAAGTCATCACTAAAATAGAACGCCCATGTCACCATCGCGCCAGAAAGAATACCTAGCGCCACACCCACCAGCAGTAGTTTAGCCGTGGTGAGTCGCATCGTTTTTACCATGCTCACAAGTATCACGGTGAAACAGAGCGAGCCTAAAACGGCGGCAATCATGAACAGTTCTGGTGTGGGAGCAAACGGCAAGAAGAACAGCACGATAACCATCGCCAAACTTGCACCACCAGAAATGCCGAGCACACCGGGCTCTGCTAATACGTTACCCAATAAGACTTGTAAACTTGCGCCAGATACGGCTAACCCTGCCCCGATAGCAATAGCCGCCAATAGTCGAGGTAAGCGTAAATCAATCAGTAGTTTTTGTTCTAACGTGGACAATGTGCCCAGAGGGGAAATGAAAAGATCGCCAACCATTAGGTAAATCGCACTCAGCGCGACAAGCAGTGCTGCCATCAGATAAATGGCTCTAGTCCATTTGCGCTGTTTTTGGTGAAGAAGTTGTTGGAAATCCATATCAAGCTACTTTGAAAATGTTCGCGTAACCTTACCTGTATCCCCAAATAAACTCAAGGCTCACACCGTAATGTGAACCTTGATATTTCAACCAGTTGAGCGGTTGTTTTCGTCGTTTAAACCCGAGTCGATATTAATCGTACACAAGCTGACCATGGTCGAATCGCGTTTCAACTTCACACACCATTAAGGCTGCTCGTTGACCGATAGCAACATTACGATTAGGGAACACCACCGCTTCGTTTTCATTCTTAGCCATTAACGGTTTATCACCATCATGACCGAATACTTCACCGTGCTTGAACGCGGTAAAGTTCTCTACAGAATCTGAGAACATGAAATCGAAGTCATCATGTAAACGAACAATGGTTCTGCTCACGCGATAAGTGATGGTTCGCTTAGGTAAATGCTCTGGCTCAACTTCAGCAATCAAGTTACGCATCGCCAAGTCAAAAGCCGTTAGCTTATCAAGTTGGTTCTCACCAATTCTCGCGACCTGCCCTAGTTCCATTGTCAGTGCTTGCGCTTCGAAGTTTTCAGCACTGTACCAACTGAATGTACTGGTTGGCGCATTTGACAACAACACTGCTTCCACGTGCGCACTGTTAATGAAATCAAACAGCTCTTTACTGCGTACTTCGTGGCGAACTTTAGGGCTCACTGCAAACGAGTAATGCTTAGATAAACGGATTGCACAGTGCAAATCTAGATGCCAACGAGTGGCAGGTTCCGTTTCTTTGTAAAACTCAGTCACCAAGAACTTCAAGTTCTTCGCGATATCCACTTCTCGATTGCTCTCGTACTGCTTTTCATCAAACAGACGATTCATGTTCACATCAAGAAAACGAGTATGCGCGTTAGTGGCTTCTGGGTGAGCTATGATAAACAAGCATCTCGCGTTTACTACTTGGAAACCTGTTTCAATATCCTCAATGAGCTTATCGATCAGCTCCATTGGTGAAGTTTCGTCGCCATGAACACCGGTTGAAAAAATGATGTTCTTGGTTTCAGAATTAAAATCCGCGGGAATCACTTCCAAGACACCGCGTTGATGAAGCTTAATTTGAACACCGTTACTCAGTACGGTCTGTCCTGCAAACACTTCTTGCTCAAGATCTAGGCTGTCAAAAAGAAATGATTGGCGAAAGAGGGTCTTCGTCATGCGCTACTCCTTAATTGCACGGCCGTATGTTAATAAATTGTACATAGAAATTGTGTTGCTAGGATCGCACTTATCAACAGAAACTCCGTTATCACTCACAAATACTACCCATATATTTTTATATTACCTGCTGACTTTACTAACCGACATCTGTTCCAAATAACTTTCTCTATTTAAAGAGACTTTTGGTTGTTTCGGCTTATCTCAGGTTATGCCAGCAAGATAAGAGCCACGTAAGCTAACACAGCTCTTACCTGCTATGAACAGATTGAGATCAATTAATCTTCCTGATCGAGCAATCTTTCAAATTCATCGATTTGAACTTTGACCATGTCGATGCTTTGTTGCCAAAAATCAGCTTGAGTCAGGTCCATTCCTAAGTGCTTTTGAACGACTTCTTCCGCCATCATGCTGCCCGTATCACGAAGCAACGAAACGTAATCGCCGTAGAATTGCTCACCTTTCGCATCGCGCTGAGCGTAAACACCTTTACTGAACAGGTAACCGAACAAGTATGGGTAGTTGTAGAAGCTTACTTGAGAGATGCTGAAATGCAGTTTGCTCGCCCAGAAGTAAGGGTCAGCTTCTGTCATTGCATCGCCATACCACTCTTTCCAAGTCGTTTCCATCAAGTCACACAGCTGCTGAGCCGTTAGCTCGCCTTTTTCACGCTGCTCGTAGAAGGCTTTTTCAAACTCAAAACGAACGGGAATGTTCACCATTAATGCCAAAGAAGAAGAAAGCTCTTCCCACAGCATTTCAAGTTTCTCATTACGTGTTTGTGCTTGTTTTAACAAATGGTCTCGAACGATATTTTCAGCAAAGATCGAAGCGGTTTCTGCTAGCGTCATTGGGTAGCGTGTTTGACACAACGGCATGTCTTTCATCACCCAGTTGTGGAACGCGTGGCCTAACTCGTGCGCTAATGTCATTAAGTCTGAGCGGCTACCGCTCCATGTCATGAACACAAGCGGAGTGCGTGTAGCAGCAAACTTGGTGCAGTAAGCGCCTAAACGTTTGTTGGCTGCTGGTGCGGCATCAATCCAACCATTATCAACCATCAAAGCGACAAAATCAGCCATCTCTGGATTTACTTCAGCGAACGCAGTTTTGATCACGTCGATCGCCTCATCAAATGGGTAAACCTTAGATTCAGCGTCACCCAGCGGCGGCATCGCAGCTAAGTGATTCCAAGGCTTCATTTCATCTAGCCCGTGAACTCTTGCCATTAACAAACCTGCTTTCTGACCAACAGCTCGATTAGCTTTCGCTACCGACATCATGGTGTCTAGCGTTTTTGGCACAATGCGGCTGCCGTGTAGGCTTGGATCTAGGAAATGCACATCGCTAATCTTCGAACGCTTTTTGTTTTCAGTCAGTCGCCAACCCGCCAATGCATTTAGAATCGAAGCAAAAGACTCTTGGTGCGTTTTCATCGCACCTTGAACCGCGCGCCATGCTGGTTCTTGTTTGTCGAATTCGCTGCCGTACAACAGGCTCGCGGCTTGTGAAAAGCCTAGGGCTTCCTCTTCACCGTCCAGCTTTAGCGACAGTTTTAAAGATCCGGTTAGGTTATCGTATAAACGACCCCATCCGTCACGACCATCAACCTTCATCGCTGCCAATAACTGCTCTTCAGCAACACTGAGTCGGCTGCTTGATAACTTACGAGAGCTTTCAATCGCAAAGCGCTGCCCTGCTACGTCCGCACTATCATGCTCTAATACTGCATCAATAAATTCTGGTTCTGCGTGAATTAGCGTATCTTCGTAAGGGCTGAACGCTTGAGACATTTCAGAGTTCAGCTTCGCTACACGACCAAGCAATGCTTTCGCTTCTGTGTGTGTCGCGTCGACCGATGCGTGGCAATTAGCGAAGGTGTTGATTGTACTCAGTAACGTGCCTGCCGCTTCTGAAGTCTGAATCGCGTTTTGCATCGCTAGAATGATATGACGCTTTTCAACGTGTAGGTTCAACAGCTCAATGCACTGCTGAATGAGTTCAATGTCCTGTTCGATTTTTGCATCATTAAGATCGCTATAAGCAATGCTTAGATCCCAACTTGGTGTTGTCATGACTAAATTCCTTTCACGTAGGTAGTAATACCAATCAGGTATAGCGGCTGTGAACGCCGCTTTATACTTCTATTTATATTTCTGTTTCTATTTACAGATCTAAAAGATTGTTAATTCTTAAACTGTGTTTTTTGAACACTCAGAGAACAGGTATCCCTATCGATTTAACGCTGATAAAGCTCTGCGCAAACTGAGTGATTTGAATATGCGTTATCGATGCGTTTTCTATCGATAACTTCGAGTACAAACTCGGGTTTTTCCAATCAATATTAAGGCAGTGCGCTAGCAGTATGCGAATCACACCACCATGAGTAACCAACAATATGTTGTCACTTGAATCATTCAAAAGTTGCGACCAAGCTTGAGTTACTCTGTCGTGGAAGCTCTGTAAACTTTCTGCGCCAGTTAATTGATGATTAGCAGGGTCTTTCCAAAAGGTTTCTAACATTCCCCACTTGTCTTCAAGTTCATCAAATGGGACACCATCTACTTCACCGAAGTTCATTTCCTGAAAACCCGATGCAACTGATAAAGGCACAGACATACGCTCTGCAAACAAGCTCGCGAGATCACCACATCGTCTTAGTGGAGAGCTAACCACGCTATCAAAGGTAATGTCTTGTGTAGTTAGTGCCTCACATATCTGTTCTTGAAGATCAGAGTTGACCAGCACATCAGATAAACCATTGAGCGCAGCTTTTCCTTCGACTTTGCCATGTCTTAACAAATAGATGTTTTTGGTTGTTCCATTGACCATGTGTGCGACCTAGCCTTGAATATCAAGCAAGTGATTAGATGGTTTTAAGTGCAGCGGCAATCCGGCAGCAACCAGCGTGACGCGCTCAACGACGCGAGCTAGCGCTTGGTTCATTCGTCCTGCATTGTCCACAAACAAGCGAGACACTTTACCCAGCGGCACCACACCTAAACCGACTTCGTTAGAGACCATGATAATTTGCGCCGGACTTTGCTCGACGCTTTTGACCAATACTTCAACCACGGCTTCAACCTGTTCATTAGTTGCGTCATCACCCAGTTCAAAGATGATGTTGTTCAACCACAAGGTTAGGCAATCAATCAATACCACATCTTCTTTCTCAAAAGACTGCAGTTTTTCGGCTAATTCGACGGGTACTTCATGCTCAATCCACTGCTCGCCACGACGTTGTTGATGGTGCGCGATTCGTTCTCGCATTTCATCATCAAGATATGTCGCTGTCGCAATATAATTGAGGCGTCCATTTGAACATGCTTCAAGCGCACATAATGCTTGTTGCTCTGCAAAACTCGACTTGCCAGAACGAGCTCCACCCAATACCAAATGGCTGTTTCGCTGACTTGCTTGATTAATTTGATTAGCTTGAATAGTTTCATTCGTGTTGGTCATAGGAAGCCGTTATAGAAAGCCATTGTAAAATGCAGTAATGAATACAAGGTAAGTCAGCAACTCCATTAACTGTTGAGCCGCACCCAAGCAGTCCCCAGTAAAGCCGCCAATTCGAGCCGTTAACCACGTTTTAAAACCTGTTCTGAACAGATAGGCGACGACAGATAAAACCAAAGCGAATTCAAGACCAAACCACAGGCTAGGCAGCACGCCTACCAGCAACAAGAAGACAAGTTCGCCTTTGGTTTGCTTGTTGGCCAATGGTTTACTTTTACTGGTATCTAAATCACTGACATAAGGCATGTCGTAAATTAGCGATGCAGCAATCGCGCGGCTAAAGGTATAACTGGTCACGATTACCATAAACAGTCCCGTCATGCTTATGAGTTCATTCAACAGCACCCACTTGCCAAGCAGAGCCATAACCAGTACAGACGCGCCATAAGTGCCAATTCGGCTGTCTTTCATGATGGTCAAACGGCGTTCTAAGGTCATGCCGCCACCAATGCCATCGGCCATATCGGTTAAGCCGTCTTCATGAAAAGCACCAGTGAGCATCAGGCTAAAACTCATCATCAAAAAGATCGCCACCGCACTCGGCAATATGGCATCAAGTAGCAAGAACACAGCGCCACAAAGAACACCAAGTAACAAACCAACCGTTGAAAAGTAGCGCCCAGAACGATTCATTCGCTCTGATGAATAGGGCGTGTTCTTTGGCATTGGCAAGCGAGAAAAGAAGCCCATCGCCAGCGCAAACAGTTCCCACTGATAAGTGACTCGACCTTTCAACGATCTTTCTGATGCATCACTCATTAAACCGTGACTCCAGCACTTTCGAAGCTCGCCATGTTGTTATAGAACTCGGCTGCCGTACGAATAATGGGCATAGCTAGCGCAGCACCCGTGCCCTCGCCTAATCTCAATCCAAGATCGAGCAGTGGCTCAGCGTCTAGCAGTTCTAACAGAATTTTGTGCCCTGACTCTTCAGAGCGATGAGCAAAGATCATGTAATCACGGCAGTTCGGTTCAATTAAGGTCGCGACATACGCTGCAACCGACACGATAAAACCATCGACTAATATTGGTGTTCTGTTCTGGTAAGCGCCAAGGAAACCACCCACCATTTGAACGATTTCATAGCCACCGACTTGTGCTAGTACCTCTTTAATATCTTTAAGCCCTTTAATATCTGTAAGCTCTTTAACTTCTTTAAACTCTAAACCTTTGCAACGCGCAACACCTTGCTCAACCACAGCCACTTTACGTGCAAGCTGTTCATTGTTGATGCCAGTGCCTAGGCCGACACACTCCGCTGCAGCACGATTCGATAATGCACTTAAGATCGCTGATGCGCTGCTGGTATTACCGATGCCCATTTCACCAAACATGATGATATTGGTGCCATTCGAAATGGTTCTAGATACAAGCTCGGTACCTAACTCAATTCCACGTTCAACCGTTTCTAAACTCATTGCCGCTTCATTGGCAAAGTTATTGGTTCGCGTACCCAAGCGCTGAGAAATCAACATGTCACTGGCTGATTCCACAGGCAACAATATCCCCGTGTCGACTACCGTGATATCGATATTATTCACCGCACAGAAGCAATTGATCGCCGCGCCACCGCTTAAGAAGTTCAACACCATCTTCTGTGTTACGGCACTTGGAGCAATACTCACACCTTCATCTGCTATGCCATGGTCGCCAGCAAAAATGATGATACTTGGCTTATTCAATTCGATGTGTTCAACCGCAGCTTCTTTGCCTTGGCTCTGAATCAATGCCAATTGATGAGCGACTTTTTCTAGTAAGCCAAGCGCACCGAGCGGCTTGGTTTTTTGGTCAATTCGGTGTTGGATGTACTGCGAGTATTGGGTATCTAACATAGTTTTTAAAAACGCTTATTCTGGGTACGTTAATTTAGGATTGGCTATTTTGGGCGAGCAACAGAGAACACATTAGAAAGCGTCGCGTATTCACCGCCACCAAGTCGAGACAGTGGGTCCAATGCCAACGCATCAACCTTAAGACGTTCACTCTCTTTATCGATCACATCTTCGGAAATGTACACGGTTTCGACTTGGGCAAAGATGAGGCTTTGTGGCACCTCTCCAACCTCTTTTACTTCGTACAAGGTGCAGCCAAAAGCGACCGCGCACTCTTTTACTCTCGGTAAAGAAAAGCCCTCAAATTCAACCAGTTCAATATTATTCGCTGTTACTTCAGAGTCACCATGATCGAGCGTGGCTGCTGTTGCTGTCATTGTTTCTGCAGAACTTGAAGAAGCAATGTGAATCACTAGCTTACCCGTTTCAAGGGCATTACGGGTGGTATCTTTGATTTCGCCAGACGGTTTCTTCCCGACCGATAACATCAGTAGCGGCGGATTACTGGAAACAGGCGTGAAATAAGAGAAAGGCGCTAGGTTGTACTCTTGTTCAGAAGATTCCGTCAATGCCCACGCAATAGGGCGAGGAACAACGGTTTGTGTCATCAGGTGATAAATCTGAGTGGGAGCAAGAGTATCAAGCTTGAGGTTCATAGCACGTCCTTGGTCTATGTGAATTACGACTCAGTTTACGTGTTAAGCAATACTGTATCTATGCCTAATCAACAGAAACCGTAGAGAGTGTTCTTAATTTAAACAGATCACACTGGTTTTTTCTCAAATTGACAATCAAATTGACGAACCCTAAAACACCTACAATACTGATAATAGATTTATCAATAACTTACATTTTGGCATCGTTTATGCTTTATCTAAAGTACTTGTTAATCTCTCCATTGATAAGTACCCATACAGTGAATGCCCACAACACTGACGCTACACAAAGAAAGACAATCGATTGAAAGACAAAACAGAACAACGATTTAGGAGGTGTAATGATTCCAAACTCAAGTAAAAGAAAACCAAATAAATCAAGTAAGAAAACCAGCAAAAAGGTAAGGAAAATCCCACTATCCTTCACCTAGAAAGCAACAAAGTAAGTAACAAAGCCCGTCGCCCAGCGGGCTTTGTTATTTTTAACGCCTTAGTTATTTTTAACCCCGCATTTATATTTCACCCCACAATTATGTTTCAGACTGTACTTATGCTTCAGACCATGCTTATGCGTCAAGCCAAACTAAATCATCTCTTTTTCCATAAACAGGCGACTCCCCACATACTACTGACCACTCGTTTAACAAACTTTTATTCGCTTAAAATTCAAACACTGTTTATATTAAACAAGCACTTGTGGAGTGAATAAGGGATTAAAATGAGCATTGCTGGAGACAAAACATCGGTTGTTGTGGCTGGTGCAACAGGGCTAATTGGTCATCATGTGATGAGGCAGCTCATTGATGAGCCCGCTGTCGACAATATCTATGCGTTATCCCGCAGATCCCTCAATGCAAAGTTTGACTCCAATAAACTCCACACGCTCATTCACAATGACCTGCAAGTCACGAGTTGGGATGATACGAATGCGACGCCTAAACTTGGCGTTATCTGCTTAGGTACGACTAAGAAAAAGGCAGGATCAAAAGAAGCACTTCGCAAAATCGATGTTGAATTGGTTAGCCAGGTTGCACAGTCGATGAAGTTTCTTGGGGTACAACGCGTTGCCGTCGTTTCGAGCTATGGCGCTTCGCCAGATTCTTATTCACACTACCTTCGTTGCAAAGGGCAAATGGAGCAAAACTTAAAACGTATTGGCTTCAAGCAGCTTTTCATCGCACGTCCGGGGCCGCTGGTTGGTGAACGTGATGAACCAAGAGCCGATGAAAAACTCCTGCAAAGCATCTTTCCTTTAGTCTCTCCCTTTATGTTTGGTCAGTTCAAAAACCTACGCCCTATTCAAGCGGAAGACGTCGCGAAGGCAATGTTGTTCCGATTATTCGAAAATAATTTCAAAAATACCGAAATTTACTCGTCAAGTGACATGCTCAATTTATTGGCAAAATATCGCTAAAAAGCTCACCTATTCATCACAATGTTGAATATCCACCCATACCATTGAGTGGATATTACTAATCGTTCTAATAAATTACTTTTCCTTATTTTACGTTTTGTAACAGAACGTTATTTTAGCAGCAGTACTGACACCTATACATCTAGGTGCCTAATTGATTTAGAGTTATTCATAAGGAAAACAAATGTCATTTTCAGCTATCGCTGCCTTAGCGGTATTCACTGGTATCCTCTTTTTTCTCTACGGACAGCAGAAAAAAGAAAACACACTTTCTCGCCTCGTTTTACTCGGTTTAGTTTTTGGTAGTGCATTTGGCCTTGGTCTACAGCTGCTATTTGGTGAAGGCAATCCCATCATCAAAGAGACACTAGACTGGGTAAACATCGTTGGTCGTGGTTACGTTGGATTGCTTAAAATGGTAATCATGCCATTAGTCTTGGTTTCAATGATTGCGGCTGTAGTGAAGCTTGAAAAAGGCGGTTCACTGGGCAAGATTTCTGGTATCACTATTTCAGTATTACTCGCAACAACAGCGATCTCTGCAATTGTTGGTATTGCAGTGGCTCAAGCATTCGGTCTTTCGGCTGAAGGCTTAACAGAGGGCGCGCGTGAAACAGCTCGTATTGCAACACTAGAAAGCCGCATGGGAAGTGTGTCTGACTTAACAATTCCACAAATGCTGGTTAGTTTCATTCCGACTAACCCGTTTGCAGATCTAACCGGTGCTCGCTCTACGTCTATCATCGCTGTGGTTATCTTCGGCGTGCTAACAGGTATTGCTGCTCGTAAAGTAATGGCTGAGAAAGAAGAGCTAGAATCACCGATCCGTACTTTCGTTGACGCTGCGCAATCTATCGTTATGCGCTTAGTTAAGATGATCATGGCACTCACGCCATACGGCATCGCTGCCTTAATGGCGAAAGTAGTCGCAACATCGAGTGCTTCAGACATCCTAAGCCTACTCGGTTTCATCGTTGCTTCTTACGTAGCAATCATCCTGATGTTTGTTGTTCACGGTGTGTTGGTCTCTTTTGTTGGTGTAAACCCGAAAGAGTACTTCCAAAAAATCTGGCCGGTCCTAACGTTCGCTTTCACTTCGCGTAGTTCTGCTGCAACGATTCCACTGAACGTTGAAGCTCAAATTACTAAGCTAAATGTGCCACCAGCGATTGCTAACCTGTCTGCAACTTTCGGTGCGACGATTGGTCAGAATGGTTGTGCGGGTATCTACCCTGCAATGCTCGCAGTCATGGTCGCGCCTACGGTTGGTATCGACCCAATGGACATCAACTTCATTCTATCTCTGATTGCTATTATCACAGTGAGCTCATTCGGTATTGCTGGCGTAGGTGGCGGTGCAACGTTCGCGGCGCTTATCGTACTTCCCGCTATGGGGCTTCCAGTAACGATTGCAGCACTGCTTATCTCTATCGAACCCCTTATCGATATGGCACGTACAGCGCTTAACGTATCTGGTGCAATGACAGCCGGTACGATTACAAGCCGCCTAATGGGTAAGAAAGACAAGCAACAAGATCTGGAACAAGCGAACGCTTAATGGATTCGATTGATTCAATAACTTGAGTCTCGTTAAACAAAAAAACCGATGCACATGCATCGGTTTTTTATTATCTGTTACTTCTAGCTTCAGTTACTTCACAAGCAACAGCGCTTAGAGCACTCGTTGGATAACTTTTTCGGCGAGCGCTTCATCGTCATCTTCACTCAATCCGCTGATGCCAATTGCGCCAATCACCTGTCCCTTTTTCTCAATGGGAACACCGCCTTTAAAGCCAGTGATCTTTGAATCGGTCCAGTAACTTAAGTCTTTACCGGTTTCTCTCGCCCAAGCGCCTAAGTTACCGCTTGGCTGTCTGTCTCTTGCAGACGTATAAGCTTTGTTCTGTGCTAACAACCCGGCTTGTACGCTCACATTATCCATGCGAATAAACGCCAATAACTCTCCGTGCGTATCACATACGCTCACCGCAATTGCTTGTTGATGATGCTTGGCAATATCAAGAGCGTTAGACACCAATTGTTGTGCGATCTTTTGATTCAACATGTTTATTCCTTATGGCAGCGCTTGACCACGTGAGTACACGTATAAGTTGTACCACTCTTCACGAGACAGGTTTATCTGAGTCGCCACCGCTGAAGCTTTGATTCGGTCTAGATTTGTGGTGCCAATAACAGGTTGGATACGAGCAGGGTGACGAAGCAAAAATGCCAACACAATCGCTTCACTTTCTACGCCATATTGATTTGCTAACTGAGCCACGTAGTGCGCCGTCTTTTTCACGTGTTCATGTTCTGAATACAAACCTTGCTCAGCAAATCGGCCTTGTGCCAAACAACCCCAAGCTTGCAGTTGGATGTTATTCATTTGGCAATGTTCAAGGGTGCCTGCGGCGAAGTCTGATTGATGGTGCCCTTGCGAGTTAATCATCACCCCATCGTTCAACCAATCCAGCTTTGCTAAGCTCATCTCAACTTGATTCGCGACAATGGGCTGCCCGAGCGCAGATTGCAGGTACTGAATTTGATGGCTGTTCATGTTCGACACACCAAAGAAATCGACCTTACCTTGCGCTTTTAAGTGCTCTAACGTTCTTGCCAGCTCATCGAGTTCCATCAAAGGATCAGGGCGATGTAATAACAGCACATCGAGCTTTTCAGTATTCAATCGGTTGAGAATACTGTCTACCGATTGGCTTACCCAATCAGCCGAGAAATCATAACGACCAACATTGCCCTCACCTTCAAAACGAATCCCACACTTAGATTGAATGAACATCTGTTCGCGCAACTCAGGGGCTTGTTGTAAAGCTTGACCAAAGGCTTGCTCAGCTTTGCTGAAGGTATAGATATCCGCATGATCGAATAAGTTAATACCGGATTCTAGTGCGGTGTCGATTACACTTCGTGTTTGAGCAACATCCGCATTCGTCACTGGGTTATCATTCCAGCCACCACCTAGCCCCATGCAACCATAGACAACTTGCCCAACATTCGGCAGATGGTTTGATAATGGGATACTCTTTTTGTCATTCGTTTTGTTTGTAGATTCAATGCTGTTCGTCATATCGATTCTCGCTTAGAAAATTTGCTGACCAGAAATATGCCTCTATCATATTGTTCTTTTAAAAAAACAGAATATGCTAGTTACGAAATGATTGTTTGATATGACGAACAA
Organism: Vibrio sp. 10N.261.52.C11; assembly: GCF_041471405.1. Taxonomy (NCBI): domain Bacteria; kingdom Pseudomonadati; phylum Pseudomonadota; class Gammaproteobacteria; order Vibrionales; family Vibrionaceae; genus Vibrio; species Vibrio sp. 10N.261.52.C11. The sequence goes on along the minus strand of NZ_JBFROI010000025.1, from coordinate 70,769 downwards.
TAGATTGATAGGAACGCGCGAATGAACGAACACAAAAGAATTGAACGACTGATCCTGTTTGTAGAACTTGCTCAGCAACTCAACTTTACCAAGGCAGCCGAAAAGCTCGGTATCTCTAAGAGCTACCTTTCTGAGCAGATCAAACGTTTAGAGAACGATTTACAGTGCCCGCTTTTGGTCAGAACCACGCGCAGTGTTCGTTTAACTCAAGAAGGAGAACGCGCCTTACAGCAAGGCTTAACGATTCGCTCGCAAGTTTTACAGCTTGAACGCAGTGTTTCTGAGCAACACGACATCGTAAAAGGTCTATTGCGCCTCACCGCACCAAAGATGTTTACTGAGGTATATCTATTCGATATCTGCCAACAGTTTAGGCAACAATATCCAGAAATCCGCTTTGAGATAAACAGCAGCTACACCAACTTTAATCTCAATCAAGATGATATCGATATCGCGTTTCGTGCCACCAACACGCCACCTGACAACATGGTGGCGAAACACTTGATTAGCTATCAGCATGATTTAGTCGCAACTCCCAGTTATCTTGACCAATTTGGTCGTCCAACCAATGTGAGTGACTTAAGTGATCATCAATGCTTAGCAACGCTGCACCAAACCGAGTGGCCTTTAAAATCGGCAAATATTGATGTGTCCGGCTGGCTTTCAAGCAATGACAACCACTTGCTCAAACAACAAGCTATGGCAGGCAGTGGCATCATCCGTATTGCAAGTTACTACGTTGCGAAAGAGGTCGAACTGGGAGAATTAGAGCGAGTGCTGCCTGATGAATGTCTGCAACAAGGCAACAGTATTTATCTGTTCTATCCGCAAGTTATTTATCCGGCAAAGAAACACCAAGTGTTCGTTAAATTTGTTCAGCATTACTTTGAAAACTTGAGAGCTTGATAGTTTAAGATCTTGAAAACTGGAGAGCTCGATCATTTAAGAGCTTGAAGATTTGGTAGTTTAAGAATATGAAAGCTGAGTTAACGAGTTGAAGAAACGGAAACCGATGAACAGATAAATCAAATAACACGAAATAAGGTTTAAATAACCCTCTTGATTTATATGCCTATATTTAAAATGGGATTATCGAACAATAATAAAGCGATTTTTCGAATGCTCTCATCGATGATTGTTCTTGATAGAAAGAAATCGTGCATTTGTTCAATAATACAATGAGTTACCTATGAATGATTAACATAACTGATATATGATGCACCGCTTCAGTATGTCACATCATCTTGGCACCAGTTCGATAACAGGATCCTCATGAGCTTTATTATATTATTACTTCTTCTGCTATTCGTAGGCTTTACACGTTTACTTCAGTGGCGAAAAACCTCTCTGTTTTTATCTCTTGTTCTTATATCGTCATTTGTGCTGATTGGTTCAGGTTTAATTCCTCGTTATTTACTGAACGATCTGCAAGCCGATTACGAAAATAAGCCTGATATCCAATGGTCTGACAATAACGCCATTGTTCTTCTGGGTGCGGGAACGCAGTTAATTAAAAGCACGCAAGAGTTCGAGCCAGCCTTTTTCTCTTTTGGCCGAATCAGTGAAACCGCCAGCCAATATAAAGATTGCTCCAAAACCCAAACCACATGCAAAGTGATCATCAGTGGTGGCGATGCACAAAATAACGGAGTTGCCGAAGCAGAAGTTTATCAGCAACAATTGCTGAGACTTGGCGTTCCGATGGGTGACATCATTCAAGAGCCAAATAGCGTCAACACTTGGAAGAACGCTCAGCTCACTAGTGACCTAATGAAGCATCATAAATTCGACAACATTGTGTTGGTTTCATCTGGCCTACATATTCGTCGTAGCGAGCTCTACTTCAACCACTTCGGCTTGAATGTTATTCCAGTGAGAGCCGACTATATGGCTGCTCAAATTTCATGGTTGCCATTGTGGTACAACTTTGCGGTCACAGATTTTGCTTTGCATGAACAGATTGGCTTTGCTCGTTACAACAGTTACAACTTTATGGGTTGGAACAGCAAACGCGAAAAACCAGGTGATGCTTAATCTCTTCCAATTAAGTTAACTCGAACAATAAAAAATGCAGCAGCAATCGAACGGTTGTTGGCTGCATTTTTCGATCTTGCTTATCACAACATCCCTCCTTATTTGGCTTACTCAGTACTTCCCCCTCCTTTAAACAATAAACCTATCTAATCCATCTTGCTGGCCTAAATTTTCCAAGCCAACATACCAAATAACGAGGCTTCAAAAACAGAAACGTTCAACAATTAATCACCTATAGATTGGATTGTTGAAACTAATTGAAGTCATCAAGATAAGTCTTTATCAAACAACAAGTTGATCAGTACAACCTCCTGATATCTATAAGTATTTATTTTCAATTCATTTCAGTATTTTTGGCATTGTTTTATATGACAAAGTACACCCCGCTAGAGCCCCTCGGCTTTAAATAATATCAATAAAATCTAATAACTCGATTCTAATAAAAGTAGCCAAATAATGGCATTTAGGAACTTATTCATGCTTAACGTCAGTAAAACCGTTCTATTTAGCTCTGCCCTCTGTTTCATCTCTTTTGCCACTCATGCCAAGATATATTCAGACCAAATCGTATTGGATAACCTCGGTGAAGATATCTGCCGTTCCGATTATCGTCCGCTCAGTAATACAGAAGCTCAAGAACACAAAACCGCCCTACTATCTCGCATGAATGTGTGGGACATTGCTGGCCTTAAAAATGACTGGGTGATCATGGGGTCTGGCTACCACGGGCTCATCAAACAAGGACAACCAAGTGACAATACTTGGTGCTACCCCAATACCCCAGACGCAGGCCTGCCTTACTACGAAGCGCAAGCTATCGAAACGAACAATAACCTTGATATTCAACGCGCCTTAGTCAGCGACAACACGAACTTTATCAGGCCACTGAGTTACTTGGCCCATAACCTCGGTTACGCTTGGGTTGGAGGCGATAGCGCGCGTTACGTCGGCCAAGACATGGCAATAAAACCGCTTAACAATGGTTGGGAGATTAAAGGCAATAACGATGGAAGCTGTGCCGGTTATCGCTGTGATGAGAAGACAAGCATCACTGTTGATAACTTCGCTTACACGCTCGATAACACATCGTTTTTACACGGTTCTATGACAGAGACCGACCAAGAACTGATTGAAACCGTCTCGGCTTATGCAATCAATGACGACGATCAGTCTAAACAAATCGTCGTTGACCTTCATTTTGAGCAATCCACACAATGGAGTAAAACCCAACGCTTCGACCTTGCTGATTCAGTCGTCATTGATGAAACCTTTCATTGGCCACAAGTTGGAAAGACAGAAGTAAGAGTAGCGCTAGAAGATGGCCAACGTTTCTCCGATACCAACAATGGTGCTCGTTTTGAACCAACAGAACTGGAAGCCATCATCACCGTGCCTGCTCACTCAGTACTTCCTTTTCAAGTAGAGTTCTTACGCTCTACCATCACTTACCCATACCGTATCAAAATCAGCATGAGTTACGACGTGAACTTCACAGGTTTCCTTCGTTATAGCGGCAATGCGCTAAGCTCACACCCAACAAACCGCCCGACGGTCTCTCACACCTTTACCATGGGAACCACCAGCGAAGATCAAGCCAATATCCGCTACCAATGGGATCACCGTTATATTCCTGGAGAGATGAAATGGTGGGATTGGAGCTGGGCAATCAACACCAATGGTTTAAGTAGCATGCAGTACGCCGCAGGTGCCAGTGTCCGTCCTTTCTACACCTATGTTTCAGGCCAGTTTAGTGCGGAGTCACAATATTCTGGAATGATCGATATTGGTACCGAGCACTCTATTGATTCATTTAACGCCATGACACCTTCAGGCGATTACACACCCTACTACGCTGGTGACATCAAGGTTCTGACTGACTTCGACCCTGCAGCCCTAGCGCAACTGGGTTATAACAGCGCTCAGCTAACGCTTACCCCAATGCAGCCATAAGCCCATAGAAAGTTTCAGCTGTTATTCCAAGCCCATTGCGTCTGCTCTGGGCTTGATTCGTCTTACATTCTCTCAGTCATACATCTGTATTAGCCGCTAAGTATTCACTTTCTGAATCGTTTTTCATTGACTTAAAAATGAAATCATAACGACACACTAATTTGCGTAACTTAGGGTGCAAATAGGCAATCAGATTACAGTGCCTATCAGGAGGATGTATGAAACCAAATCGATCTACGGTACTCACTGGACATGTAAAACACTGCCCATGCTGCTCTACCGAACTGGTCATCAAAGACCACATTCACGTTTGCCCGCGCAATGAAATTGGCGACTGTTACTTCGATGGCTATGACCAACACGAACAGCGCGCTAATACCGATTTTATCGATCATGCAAGTGCCAATGATAGCCTTGTTTACGGCATGTCAGAACACTAAGCTTTATTCAAGATTTGTTGAAGTCATTTCGCGCCAAAAAAAATGCAGCGCCAATCGAGTGATTGTTCGCTGCATTCTTAGATCCTGTAAACTTAGCTAACCATTAAAATGGATCTAGGTAAAACGGATTACCACATTAGATCATCTGGGATCACGAAGTCTTTGTACGGGTCATCTTCGTCTACTTCGTCTGTGCTACCTGCCTGCGTATCAACGATAGATTCTTCGTCGCGCATAGCAATCTTGTTCGCTACTGCTGTTGGAATAACAACATAGCTCTCGCCTTGACGCGCGATACTTAGAATGCCTTTACTTAGTTGCTTTTGAGTCAGATCTTCTACGTAAAGGTATTTAACTAGCGTACCGTCGGTGAAGTTGTATTTGATCTCACCGTTCTTCTGTTCGATCTTGTTCATCTCAATCAGTTGCTTCACTTGAGCTTTAATTTCTTTGCTCAACTGTTGTTCTTTCAACTGTTGGTTTAGCTCTTTGTCTTTCGCTTGCTGCGCCAGTTTAGTTTCTTCAGCTGCCGCTTTTGCTTCACGAGACTGAACGCGAGACTTTTTAGAGCCTTTCTTCGCCTTCTTTAATTTTTTCTCATTTACCAAGCCAGCTTTAAGCATCTGCTCTTGGAGTGTTAACTTTGCCATGACTTTCCCAGTTCAGGATTAAAAACGGCACTATCATACCTGTTTTTGAGGTTTCTGTTTACTGAACAAGAGTAAATTACAGAACAATCGCAAAATTTATGCTGATAGCTCTAAGCTGTGTCCATATTCCCTTCTTGTTGCTCACAACCTCCACTTTACCGCGACACACAGTTTTCACTTAAGCACGCCAATATTGGCTGTTCCACCGACTCGAAAGCATTAACTGACCCTATTATTCGCGCGCTTACCACTTATCATTCCGATAAGACAATATGTTAATTTTCAATGGTTAATCAATTTTATAAAACCTTGGCATATATCTCATATTTGAATAAATGCCATAGAGTTATAACTCCAATGTCATAACTCTTGACTACGTTATTCTAGACATCAATCAATAAGGATAACGTAAACGATGAAAACTCAATGGACTTGGTTAGCTGCACTTGTGGCATCCACATCAATCGCTTCGACCTCTGCGATCGCAGACACCGACGTGTATCTCACCAATAACACCAATCAAGTGATGACCATTCAAGCCAACCACACTGGTACCGACCTACTTCAACTCGGTGATGAGTGGCAACAGCATGTTGAACAGATTGGTCCTTGGGAGACGAAGAAGCTGATAAGTTTCAACCGCTGGACTGGTGTGAAATCTGGGAAGACCTATGAGTTTGACACTGTGGTATCAAACGCTGTGGGCGAAAGTGTCACGCTCAACCAAACCATGAAGGGACATTGGTATAACTCGACACTGCAACATGGTTTGAGTGCCGCAGACGTCAACCTAACATTGCATGACGATCGTAATATTCATCGCAGCACAACCGATGCGTTCGGGGTCAATGCAGAGCTAGCCCTCAAAGCCGATTCTACAGCGCGCTATGATGATATTTATTACACCATCACCCCACCAAAAGTGGATGAGCAACCAGAGCCGGATGCCAATACACTCAAGGTCATGACTTACAACATCTGGGCGCTGCCTGCCATCGCTTCACATATTGGTGACCGCTATGACCTACTCCCTCAATATGTAAAGGGCTATGACGTGTTGGCGCTTCAAGAGGTGTTTGCTAACGGCAGAGATGAGTTCTTGCGTGAGCTTGCGAAAGAGTATCCTTATCAAACTAAAATGCTCGATAAAGATGGGATTAACATATACGACGGTGGTGTGATCATTGTCAGCCGCTATCCTATCGTTAATGAAGCGCAGTATGTTTTCCCTGATTGCACGGGCACAGATTGCTTTGCTGATAAAGGTGTTAACTACGCGGAAGTTATCAAGAATGGTCAGGCTTACCATGTTTTCGGTACCCACACGGCATCATTCGATACGGACACCGCTCGTGATTACCGACAACGTCAATTCAAGCAGATGCGTGCACTGGCGCAGTCTCTGAATATCCCGGCATCAGAAACTGTGGTTTACAGCGGTGACTTCAACGTGAACAAGCTCAAGTTCCCAGACGACTACCAACAGATGTTCGCTAACCTGCAAGCTGACGAACCAACCTACTCAGGTTACACCGCTTCTACCTTTGACCCACGCATCAACAACTTTGCGGGTGAACCTATGTCGGGTGGTGAAAACGTTGAGTATCTCGATTATGTGGTAGTGAGCTCGGAATATGCCGCCAAAGCTCATAACGACAATCGTGTGGATGTCCCAAGATCAACAAGCAGTGAGTTATGGAAGCACTACAACCTTTCAGACCACTTCCCTGTTAGCGCCGTCATTAAGTAACTCGGTGAACGCATAATGCATCGAGTTATATTAACCCTAATGCTCGTCTTAACGGCGAGCATTATTGGCTATTCTTGGTCATCAAAAACGAACGAAACAGCGCTATCTTCTGCTCAACACACAGAACCTAAGCCGCGTGTTTCTACGACAACTAATGACGATAATTCCACGCCTACTGCAACCGCTAGTTCGGAAAACTCCGCATCGCACAGCAATCAAGCCCAAGCTGGAGCACTGGACGGTAAAATTCTTGCTGAAAACTTGAGTGAGCTTGAAGGCAAGGCTTTGTTCGATGAACTCGATGGGTTCTGGAAGCTTTGCCAACAACGCGATGACTGCGCAAAGCAACTCGCACGATTGAAATCAGAATTGCCGGGCATATGGTTTGAGTTACTGAGCGACTATCCGCAGCTATCGGCTGACTGGCAATTAACACAAAGCACTATCCCACTTGAATCCATAGAGACTCTTGAAGATCGTGTTGCCTTATTCAAGCAATCTGCACAGCAAGTATGGGGAGAGTTGGCCCACCAGCTATTCGCTGACCAGTTTGCTCATCTGGATTTTACGCTTGACGCCAACACCCTTGAAGAGAACGAAGCGAGCCAGTTTTTGGCCAACTATCAAGATTTGCTTAGTGAATGGCAAAACAATACGGGCACGTTAAACGCCGAAACACAGCTTCAAAAATATGAACTGGCAGTATCTTTGATACCCAGCAGCTATAGCCCTGCTGAAGTAGCATCAGTCAAAGCCGACCTTCAAGATGCCTACTTAGATGAAGCGCAGGCCAGCAACATTGCCGCGCGAGAACAACAAGTCGCACAACAGCAACAAACCGTGATGAGTTATCACGTGCAACTGGATCAGCTCAAAGCGACCTTAGGCTCTCAGCGTTCATCAAGTTATGCCACTTGGACTCAACAAGATTGGGACAGTTACTATCAGCAGCAAGTCACCGATTTCAGAGAACAGTTCTTTAGCAAGTAACGCCTTAACTTAAACCATCACGAAACTGAGCGGGCGTTTTATTGAGCCAACCTTTAAACGCCCTTCTGAAATTTGCAGGGTCGCTATAACCGAGCCTTTCACCGATGTCATCAATGCTCATGGTTGTGCCGAGTAATAGCTCTTTGGCCAGCTCCACTCGAACTTCGGTAAGCAATATTTGGTAACTGGATTCATGGGTCACTAGCTCTCGCCTGAGTGTACGAGAGCTACAACCAAACTCATCCGCGAGTTGTTCAATATTCGGGAAACTACCTGCGGTTTGATAAAAGATCGTTTTGATCTGATTAGTCAGCAGATGCTCAGAGTCCAACGTTTCGACTATCGACTGGCAAGACGCAAGATAGCGCTTCAGTGTCGCGGCATCATGAGTCAATAAGGTCTGTGATAAAACCGAGGCATCAAAACGCAATTCACAATGGCTCTGCTCAAAAACTACAGGGCACTGGAAACGGTCGTCATAGAGCTTAGCGTAATTGGGACGAGCATAAGGCAAAGCCAAAGTGTGAATATCCAGCTCATGACCAGTCAGTTCTTTGAACAAAGAGACGATGGAACTTAAGAAATACTCACTGCAGAAAGGGAGCAGATCGCCCACTTCCAAGGTGTTCTCAATCTGAATCACTGCATGCTCGGAATCTAGAAACAATTTAACCGAGAAAATAGGACCGTTCAGGCGCAGATATTTAAAGCCCGACTTGATGGCCTCCCCGACATTTTGACTGGTCGATAGCGCATAACCCAACACACCAAAGTGGCTCAAGCTAGCGTGTTCCCCCAGCCAAAGCCCTAAGCCATCGTGAGGAAAGCTCTGATTCGCCACGCTAAATAACGCAAGTTTATCAGCGTAAGTCAGCTTTCCATTCGGGTCTCGCCAATCCATGTTCGGCAAACCCACATCATTGAGTAGCCTTTCAATATCGAGACCTCGTTGCTCTAACGTATTCAACAGCAGCGCGATATCTAATGTACCCAACTGATGCCGATGTCCGGTCGGCTTATACTCCGCGATAATCTCCAATCGTCTCTCCTTATATCGAGCCCATTCCCATCAACATGACGACTCAGCTTCAACAACACTACTGACAAAATCGTGATTGGTAACGCGCTCTTGTCCGAATATGACCTCCCAATTCTACGCTACTCATCGCACAATGGCTTTAGTTGTTAAATTTATGTGAACTATCGCAATGATAAAAACGAATCCTGCTCCACACAGTTTGATTGATTCTAATGGTCAGCCGATCATTGGACATTTCGATGGCATCCCAAAGCACCTGAACATCGAGAACTTTGACTACCGAAACTCGATGGATGCAAAAGCAAACTCTTGGCAGAAGCACTTCCACTACAAACAATTCCAATTTGTCAGCATTGTTACCGACACGCACATTATTGGTGTCGCTATCGCGGATATTCGCTACTTAGGCTCGGCATTTTGTTATCTGTACGATATTGAAAACAACCATCTAGAAGAGGCATCTTGGTTGAGGCCATTAGGGTTTGATAAACAAGTTACCGCTTCGCCATTTGACGGCACGACAAACATTGCAGGCCAAAGCATTACCTTTGAGATTGAAGGCGGACAATGGCAAGTTCGCTTGAATACCAAACTCATCAAGGCCGATATCGCTTTAGAGCCTGAAACCGACAGCTTGCCAATGGCGATGTGCAGCCCAACGGGTTATTCAGGTTGGACTTACACCCAAAAGCACAATGCTTTGCGCATCAGCGGTGAAATCCAAATCAAGGGAGAATCACTCGTTCTCCAACAAGCTCGTGCCGGTTATGACTTTTCAGCGGGTTACATGAGGCGTGAGACCAGTTGGCGCTGGGCAAGTATCAACACGCAATCCAATGGCACAGATATTGGCCTAAACCTCGCGGCGGGCGTGAATGAGACTGGAGGCTGCGAAAGCGTATTGTGGGTCAGTGGAACCAGACACTTACTTAACCCGGTACAGTTTACGTTCAGTCGCCAAGACACGAATTTACCTTGGCAGATAACATCACAAGATGGACGTATAAACCTGACCTTTACGCCCTTAAATAACCGCAGCGAAAAGCTCAATTTATGGCTGTTAAAGAGTAACTTTCGTCAGTTCATTGGTCACTTTTCTGGCTCGATTGAAGACAACAATGGAGTGACACATCAACTCGATGGTGTTCTTGGCCTAACAGAAGATCACTTTGCTCGCTGGTAACGTAATTCTGCTGATTGAATCTCAGGCGAGCAAGTCTAAGTAAACTTGATACTAAGAACGCGTATGGCGTCTCAACAAGGATAAAACATGAATATCGACGCATTAATCAATCACCCAGAATGGCTACTGCTGGTATTAGCGCCCTTATTCGTGGTGTGCATGTTGGCTGAGTATTTTATCGGTCAGAAGCAAGGTCGACTACCAGACAATTCCAACTATAAACTTTCAGAAGTGATGTGTAACTTCACGCTGGCGGGAATGCATCAACTCTCCGATTTGCTCACTGGGTTATTGGTCGTGCAGCTGTATCTATGGCTGTTTGGTTGGCGCTTAATGGACATTGAAATGGGCGTGCTGAGTTTTGTCGTATTGATGGTGTTACAAGACTTTTTCTATTATTGGTTCCATAGAGCAAGCCATCGTATTCGCTGGATGTGGGCCGCGCACGTCGCGCACCACAGTTCAGAACAGATGAACTTCAGTACGGCTTTCCGTCAGAGTTTGATGTACCCATTCGCAGGCATGTGGCTATTTTGGGTACCGCTCGTCATCATAGGTTTCGACCCTAAATGGGTCATCTTTGTGGTGCTTCTGAATCTAGGTTTGCAGTTCTTCGTCCATACACAATGGATACGAAGCTTGGGGCCACTTGAATACATCTTTAATACCCCTTCGCATCATCGAGTACATCACGGCAAAAACCCGCAATACATTGATAAGAACTACGCCGGCGTTCTTATTATCTGGGATAAGTTATTTGGTACATTCGAACCTGAAGTTGAAACTGTACGTTATGGCGTCACCAAACCCGTGAACAGTTTTAATCCGATAGTGGTCACCTTTCAAGAATGGAAGGCCATATTCAAAGATTTGAAGAACCGAGAGTTAACCATGAAGCAGAAAGTCCAGTTGATACTCTCGCCTCCATCGGATTAAACGGACGATAGACAGATTGTATTAACTAAGAAACCGCCTCAATTGGTTTCAAAACCTTCCCCACTGACTCGATTGAATAGTAAAGCACCGTTTTCCGGCAATTTATTTGTGATCTGGGTTGCACGCGTACCGCATACTATCAGATACTGAACAAAACTAACCTTCAGCCACAGTAAACGTTCTGCGCTTGCTGTTCAGGAAATTCAATGAGTTCAGATAATCAGCCGACCTACTTCTTTTTCGATTACGAAACTTGGGGCGTTAGCCCAGCAAAAGACCGTCCGAGTCAATTTGCAGGTGTTCGTACCGACCAAGATTTCAATGTTATTGGAGAGCCTCTGGTTATCTATTGCCAACCTCCCGCTGATTACCTCCCTGCGCCTGAAGCTGCGTTGATCACCCGTATCACACCACAGAAAGCGGCTTCACAAGGTCTCCCTGAGCCAGAGTTTATCGCTAAGATCCATGCTGAGTTAGCGAAACCTAACACCACAAGCCTTGGCTACAACAGTATTCGATTTGATGATGAAGTAACGCGTTACACCTGTTACCGAAACTTCATCGACCCATATGCGTGGAGCTGGCAGAATGGCAACTCTCGTTGGGATTTATTAGATGTAATGCGCGCTGTTCACGCACTGCGTCCTGAAGGCATTGTTTGGCCAGAGAACGAAGAAGGTTACCCAAGCTTCAAACTGGAACACCTATCTGTGGCAAACGGCATTGAACACGAGAACGCGCACGATGCGATGGCCGATGTTATTGCGACCATCGAGTTAGCGAAGAAGCTGAAAGCTGCGCAACCTAAGATGTTCGATTACCTTTACAACATGCGTCATAAGCGTAAGCTGAATGATCTGGTTGATATCGTAAACATGACACCATTGATGCACGTTTCGGGCATGTTTGGCCGTGACTGCAACTACACAAGTTGGATTGTGCCTATGGCTTGGCACCCAACCAATCAAAATGCGGTTATCGTGGTTGATTTAGCCAAAGATCCAAGCCCACTGTTAGAACTGGACGCTGATGAACTCAGAGACAGACTCTACACCAAACGCAGTGAACTGGGTGAAGACGAGCTACCAGTACCAATCAAATTGGTTCAACTGAACAAGTGCCCTATTCTTGCTCCAGCCAAAACGCTGACGGCTGAAAATGCCGAAACCATCGGTATCGATCGCCAACAATGCTTGAAGAACTTGGCACTGCTGCGCGAACACCCAGAGATCCGCGAAAAACTGATCGGCCTGTACTCACAAGAGCGAGAGTACGAAAAGAGTGATGATGTTGATACACACCTTTATGACGGTTTCTTCTCACCTGCTGATAAAACAGCGATGAACATCATTCGCGAAACTGACCCAAATAACTTGGCAGCTTTAGATATCACCTTCGGTGATGAACGTATTAAACCGTTACTGTTCCGTTACCGTGCTCGTCATTTCCCATGGACGCTCGACGAAGCTGAGCAATTGAAATGGGCGAACCATTGTCGTGAGTTTTATGAAAGCCGTTTAGAAGAGTACATGCTAAACCTTGAAAACCTCGCGCATGAACATGAAAGCGACGAGAAGAAAATGGCTATCTTGAAGGCGGTTTATCAATACGTAGAAAAGTTAGCTAGCTAATTCCATTATCAAGAGACGTAACACTTTGAAAGAAAGATTGATCCAACTGGTTTACTGCTTAATCTCCTTCACCTTAATCATAGGTGCACTTACAGCAGGTAACGCGTTACAGCACTTTTTGGATACCTCAATCCCTGGCAGTATTTTTGGCATGTTGATTCTGTTTGCCGCCATGGTGATTGGTATTGTTCCTTCGCACTGGGTACAACCCGGCGCAAGCTTGATTATCCGCCTAATGATCTTACTGTTTGTTCCGATCAGTGTTGGGTTGATGGATCACTTCGACATGCTCATCGCGAACGCATTGCCAATTATGGCGAGCGCCGTTGGTGGCACATTATTGGTGTTAGTATCCTTATCATGGTTCTTAGACCGCTTGCTTTCGAGAGGTAACTGATCATGTGGATTCTACTCACCATCGTGGTATTCCTATTTGCTCGCTGGGTAAGTCAAAAAGTAAACTCGCCGCTGTGTAACCCCCTGCTTATCAGCATTGGTATCATCATTCCGATGCTCACGTTCTTTAGAGTACCGTTTGAGACTTACTATGCTGACAACACTTGGATTACCTACATGCTGCAGCCTGCGGTTGTTGCACTTGCTTACCCACTTTATGAGCAGCTACCTCAAATCAGAGCCAACTGGCGCATCATTACCTTTGCGTGCACGCTAGGCAGTGTGATGTCGATGACAACAACGGCATTAATAGCAGTGGCTTTTAAAGCGGACTTAACTTTGATTGCGAGTTTATTAGGTAAGTCAGTCACCACACCAATTGCGATGGAAGTATCGAGCCATTTAGGTGGTGAAGCAGCGATTGCGGCAATACTGGTATTGATTGTGGGTCTATTTGGGGCAATTTTTGCTTACCCAATCTACAACCTCATTGGTATTAAGAGCCCGATCGCCCGTGGTTTAACCATGGGTACCGTGTCTCACGCTTTAGGCACCGCGACTTGTGCGGAAAAGAATCAGGAAGATGCAGCATTCAGTTCTTTGGCTCTTGTGCTTTGTGGCGTCATTACCTCAATCATCGCACCGAGTATATTTTCGCTCGTGGTTTGGTTCTATTCTTAACCACTTTGATTACAGTTTATACGCGCTCTAATAGATGAGTTGGTAAATAGCTAAACTCACTGGTTCGCGAATTTTAAGCGTTACAGATATCAATAAGCCCAAGCATAACCTGATTATTTCAGTGATAGCTTGGGCTTTTTTCTCGCAATTACTCGGCAATAGCAGTCAAATCGCGCCCTGTTTAGGCCAATAAGTGGGATATCAATGGTAGTTTTTACTCTTGCAATCGATTTCATCTGTGACCTCACTCTAATTATGCAAACCAATGTAACAACAACAACGCAGTAGTGATAAAGGTCACAGAAAATTCCTGAGCATTGCATAGAATTAAAGCCTAAGGTCAATTAAGGATTCAACATGAACAGTCGTATTACCCTGGCGCTGGAAAGTGCTCCAACAGCAATCAAAGCACTTTTGAGTGACATCGTATTAGCAGACAACTTTGACGCGACATTGTCTCCAGAACAATTTGCTAGCCTACTGCAAGCAAGTGGTCTAGCGGATGACGAACTACGTATTGCGCTACTTCCTTTTGCCGCAGCGTATTCTTACGCTCCGTTATCTGACTTTTATGTTGGTGCAATCGTGCGTGGTTTGTCTGGTACTCTGTATTTTGGTGCAAACCTTGAAATCGCTGGTGCTCAACTTGGTCAAACCGTTCACGCTGAGCAATCTGCAATCAGCCACGCTTGGATGAAAGGCGAACTAGGTATCTCAGATATCACCATAAACTTCAGTCCTTGTGGTCACTGTCGTCAATTCATGAACGAACTGACCACAGCAAAAGAACTTAAAGTTCAGCTTCCACAACGTGATGAAATGTCTCTGCAAGAGTACCTACCAGACTCATTCGGCCCTGCTGATTTAGGTGTGACGACTGGCCTAATGACTAAGCTTGATCATAAGTACACGACCGAAGAAACAACGCCTATTGTTGTAGAAGCGCTAGCAGCACTAAACCGCAGCCATGCTCCTTACACCAAAAACCTAAGTGGTGTTTCACTGCAATTGACGTCGGGTGAGATTTTCACCGGTGCTTACGCTGAAAACGCAGCGTTCAACCCGAGCTTACCTCCTCTACAAGTGGCGTTGATTCAACTTAAACTGGCTGGCTTCGATTTTGAACAGATTGAAAGTGCAGCGTTGGTTGAAATTGCCGAAGGTAGCATCAGTCACCTAGCGGATACGCAATCTACATTAGAAGCGATTAATCCCGACATTCCAGTGACTTACTTAGCAATCTAAGTACATCTAGTTAACAATAATTTAAATAAGCAGCCCTATTTAACGGGGCTGCTTTTTTTATACTTGTAATTAACGTAGCAACTTGCGCAAACGTTTGCTTTTGTCATTTAAATAAGTATGATCACCCCGTTTTCAATCAATCGTTTAAAAGATCGGAAGGAATTTCTATGTTTGGTACCGCTACTCGTGAAAATGCTACTCGTGTACTTCTATTAGGTTCAGGTGAACTCGGCAAAGAAGTTGCTATCGAGTGCCAACGTTTAGGTTTGGAAGTTATTGCTTGTGATCGTTATGCAGACGCACCAGCAATGCAAGTTGCACATCGTAGTCATGTATTAGACATGTTAGACGGCGATGCACTGCAAGCAGTCATTGAACTTGAAAAACCAGATTATGTGGTTCCTGAAATTGAAGCTATTGCCACCAGCAAGTTGGTAGAGCTGGAAGCGCAAGGTTTAAATGTCGTTCCCACTGCAAATGCGACTAAGCTAACGATGAACCGCGAAGGTATCCGTCGCCTAGCTGCAGAAGAGCTAAAGCTGAACACTTCTCCTTACCGCTTTGCAGACACCTTTGAAGATTTCTCAGCCGCTGTTGAATTCGTGGGCATGCCTTGCGTTGTTAAGCCAGTAATGAGCTCTTCAGGTAAAGGCCAAAGCGTTATCAAAACAGAGGAAGACATTCAGAAGTCTTGGGACTACGCACAAGAAGGCGGTCGTACTGGCGCGGGTCGTGTAATCGTTGAAGGCTTCATCGACTTCGATTACGAAATTACGCTACTTACCGTTCGCGCAGTCGACGGTGTTCACTTCTGTGCGCCTATCGGTCACCGCCAAGAAGACGGTGATTACCGCGAATCATGGCAGCCACAGGTCATGTCTGACAACGCACTTAAAGCGGCGCAATACACGGCAGAGCAAGTGGTTAACGCATTAGGCGGTCACGGCATCTTTGGTGTTGAACTGTTCGTTAAAGGCGACCACGTGATCTTCAATGAAGTCTCCCCTCGCCCACATGATACTGGCTTGGTTACTCTGATGTCTCAAGACTCATCGGAATTTGCACTACACGTACGCGCATTTACAGGTATGCCGATCAAATCAATTACTCAGTATGGCCCTTGTGCCTCTGCCGTAATCCTTGGTCAAGGCACATCAACGAATATCCGCTTTGAAGGCCTTGCAGAAGCGCTAGACGCACCACAAACGCAAGTTCGCTTGTTTGGTAAGCCTGATATCGATGGTCGCCGTCGTCTTGGTGTGGCGCTTACTCGTCGCAACAGCACTGAGACAGCGATTGAAGATGCAATTGAGAGCGCGTCAAAAGTAAAAGTGATTTACTAACCTGCTATTCAATTCTGAACAATCACGAGTTCAAATCTGAACCATAAAAAGACGGGCTATCGAGCCCGTCTTTTTGTTGGTGTTATCTGTTCGCTTAACTAAGCAGACTGAACTTAAGCGTCTGACTCAATCAAATACACTTCTTCACAGAAGCGAGACAAGCCTTTCTTAGCAATCTTCGGATGTTCATCGTTCGCTATATCTTGATTCAACAATGTAATTTTGTATCCTGCAAACAATTGAGCAATCTCTAACTTAGGTACGCTAAACGGAGGCCCAGCCATTTCGTTTTGGTCGTAATCCAGTGTTACCAAAAGAATCTTACCACCCGGTTTCAGTAGTTGTTTCAAACGCTCGACATACTGCACTCGCATCTCTTCAGGCAATGCGACTAAAGACGCGCGATCATAAATGGTATCGACAGGTTGGATTGGCGCTGAAAAGTAATCGCCCGTGTAGATGTTCAGTTCATCGAATTGGTAGAGCTCGTGCTGACCGCTAATTTGAGTCACAGTCGGGGTATAAAGGTGCTCTGCAAAAAATGCGCGAACCGCAATCTGGCTTAACTCGACACCTTGAACATCTTCATGCTTTGAAGCTAGCCAAATCAGATCTTCACTTTTGCCACAAAGTGGAACAAACACACTCTTCTCGTAGCTAGGCTCAGTCTTTTCCCAAAATTTAATCAGAAGTGGGTTTACATCTTCGAGGTGGAAACCAATTTGGTTGGCTGCCCATTTATTGTGCCAAAATTCAGGATTATTCATCTTTCGTTCATGTTAAACAGTCATAATGCAAGGGTACAGTATAGAGAGGTAAGAGCAACCTTAGCTTGGTTTAAAGTACTAAATTGATTTCGATAAAATCAGAAACTGGCTAAGTTCAAAGTTCTGATAATTGCGGAACTAACGGTTGGGTTATTTGGCTATATCTTCACATTTTAAAGCAATATTAAACGTTAGAATTGGTTTCTGTCTTAGCTAGCCCCATTAAATATGTAGTGAGTTTAGTTAAGCTGTTTTTACTCTTGTGCGTTACTGGTTACCCCTTTTGACTACCCGTTTTTTGTAACCTTGTATTTTGGAGTTTGAATGAGTGTATTTCTCCGTACGACGGCCCTAATGCTTTTGGTATTGAGCCGAGCGCCTGCATTCGCAGCAGCACCTGTTTCAACAAGTTCAACAGATCAAACGCGCACTCCTGCGCAAAACCAAGTATCTTCAAACGTATTCCGTCATAGTTTGAGCGGCCTTTACGGCATCAAAGCCTTCGACTCACGCCCGACTCAGCCTTACACCGACTTCGATATTTTGTACAGCAAAGCGCATCAAGGCCAAGCTGAACTAGAAACTATCTGTAAAAGTACTGCCCTACTCACCAATTCTGAAGCGCTATTTGCTGGCGTTAAATCTCAAGCTCGCGCAGAAGAAAAAATCGCCCTTGAGCTTGATGGTGATGTGACAAAAATTACCGACTTAGCCCGTGCAACTATCATCGCGAACGATGTGGAGAGCTTGGTTGAAGTTTACGAAGCGCTAAGCCGTGAAGCAGACGTTGTTAAGCTGAAAAATAAGTTTAAATCGCCGGCTGACTCTGGTTACCGTGACCTTAACTTGTTGGTTCGTTTACCTAAAACCAACATCATTGCAGAGGTTCAACTTCACTTAAAAGCGATTGCTGATGTGAAAAGTGGTCCTGAGCACGAGCTGTACGAAATTATCCAAGGTATTGAGCGTCACGCAATTGCAGAACATCGCCCAATCAACGATATCGAAGCGGCACAAATCAATAGCCTACGACGCCAATCTTTAGAGCTTTACCAACAAGCATGGCAACCGTACATTACAACGCACATTAAAGCGGCTTAACACATAGATAGGCTATTCCAATAAACATCACAAGGGCTGCACTCGCAGCCCTTTTTAGTACTTGTTGAGTAGCCTCTCCACTTCCTATCCCAAATAATCAGATCGTTTAAATTTAGATCTCAGTCTCTTTTCTCCGTCGAACATTTCTGTTTCTATAGCGAATAAGCTTCTGACAAGAAAAGGAATTACGTCAATGCAGAATAACAAATCCATGCTTTCCATCGCGCTACTTGCTGCGTTTTCTGTACACGCTAGTGCTGACGAATGCGGAAAGATCACCATTGCAGACATGAACTGGAACTCGGCGAGCCTATTGCTCATGTCGACCAATTCATTTTGAATAACGGCTACGGCTGTGAAGCGGACTTAATCCCCGGTGATAGCGTCCCTACGGGCACGTCAATGATTGAAAAAGGTCAACCTGATGTTGCGCCAGAGCTTTGGACTAATGGCATCAAAGAAGCGTTGGATAAGGGTGTTGCGGATAAGCGTCTACGTTACGCGGGCAAGTCTTTGGTCAACGGCGGTGAAGAAGGTTTCTGGGTACCAAACTACCTTGTTGAACAGTACCCAGAGCTTACAACCATTGAAGGTGTGATTAAAAACGCAAAGCTGTTTGAACACCCAGAAGATGATGAGAAGTTTGCGTTTTATCGCTGCCCTGCGGGTTGGACTTGTCAGATTACCTCCGGTCACCTGTTCGATGCGCTTAAGTTAGAAGATCACAATTTTGAAATGGTTGATCCCGGCTCAGGCGCCGCTTTAGCAGGTACGATAGCGAAAGCTTACGAACGCAAAAAAGCATGGTTTGGATATTACTGGTCGCCTACGCCTGTGCTAGGTAAGTATGAAATGGTGAAGGTTGATTTCGGAAGTGGTACTGACATTGAGGAATTCCGTAACTGTACGACACAACCTGATTGTGAATCTCCTAAAGTGACCATGTATCCACCAGCACCGGTTCACACAATCACCACAGAAGCCTTTGCTAATAACGAACCTCTTGCCTACCAATACTTTGAAAAGCGTGGTTTTACCAATAAACAAATGAGTGAGTTGCTGGCCTGGATGGAAGACAACCAAGCCGACGCCGAAGAAGCCATGTATTACTTTCTAGAAAGCTCACCACAGGTATGGAAGCCTTGGGTGTCTGAAGACATCGCAAGTAAGGTTCAACAAGCCCTTTAGAGTGAAGATTCAAAGTCAGAGGCCTAGCCTCTGTTTTCGCATCTAAAGCAAGTTCTTACCGGACAGTAAATAGATGGAGTTTGAGAAAGGTTACTAAAAATTAAAGAAATGCGTTTAGCTTAAACTCTATGCAGATACAAAAAGACCACGCTAGGCGTGGTCTATTGCTTGGCTACTTCTCGATTTTAATATTTTCGACACGGGCCTTTAGTTTTTGTCCCGGTCTAAAAGTAACAACACGTCGAGCAGAAATTGGAATGTCTTCACCAGTTTTCGGGTTACGACCAGGTCGCTCGTTTTTCTCGCGAAGATCAAAATTACCAAAACCAGACAGTTTTACCTGTTCGCCATTTTCGAGCGCTTTACGAACTTCTTCGAAAAACACTTCCACCGTTTCCTTGGCATCCCGCTTGCTGTATCCGAGTGTCTCAAACAGGTTCTCAGCCAAATCGGCCTTCGTGAGTGCCATAAAACTTTCCTCAAAGCTATGTTAAACATTGCTACCATCGCCAGTAGCGCCAAAGCATTTACCCTATTCAATCAATGATATAAGGTCATTTACAAGGAAAGTGTATGCCAAGCTTCTGATTTTCGCCAACTTTTTTATCTTAACTATTTAATTATTCTTTCAAATCAGAAAGATAACTCGCTTCAAATTTCACATATATAGCTAAAAACCATCTACTCAACAGTAACGAAATGGCGTTATATTCCATACAAACAACCATTAATAGAATTTAAAACTTTAGCGAACTAAATAATAATTTTCGAGACTTTTCTCCGATACCCAATAAAATCAGCCACTTGATTTGATATGGGACTCAACAGAGGTTACTAAATAAGCGTTATTAAATATAAGATTTGTATCATTTCAGAATTTAATTCGAATTCACTTATAAAAGCCTATGTTCTTTTGAGGTTTTCGGTTACAACTTAACAGAGGATGGCTTGACGGA
Organism: Vibrio sp. 10N.261.52.C11; assembly: GCF_041471405.1. Classification (NCBI taxonomy): domain Bacteria; kingdom Pseudomonadati; phylum Pseudomonadota; class Gammaproteobacteria; order Vibrionales; family Vibrionaceae; genus Vibrio; species Vibrio sp. 10N.261.52.C11. The sequence goes on along the minus strand of NZ_JBFROI010000025.1, from coordinate 50,489 downwards.
ATCAGAACTCGATGAGTGTATCGAAATCAGAATAGAAATGATCGGTCTAGAAATAGACGATGATCTTGAGAGCCAGTTACTTGCGTGTATGGTTAGTTGATTGCTTAGTAAGTTGGTTATTTAAATAACTTCACTTCTTCGACATAGAATAAGACCTCACAAGTGCGAGGTCTTATTTGTCATTCAAAGCTGCTCATGCAATATCAGCTTTCTTCAATCATTTTTGTTCAGCAAGTGTTTGTGTCGCTTTGGTATTCGTTACATTCGCAGGTTTCACAATCAAACCAATTCCGACAAGAAACAGTATTGATGCAACAACCTGAGCCACAGACAGCACCTCATCATACATAAAGTAACCGCTAATCAATGCGAAGATAGGCACTAACAAGGTTAACGGCGCGGTCGTGCTTAAAGGGTATTGGATTAGCAGCTTATTCCATACCCAATAACCAAATAGCGTGGTTGGGTAAGCCTGAAACAGCACCGCAATCGTCGTGTTCCAATCCCATTGTTCGATGCCCTGCCAGATAATTTGGTCACCATGTAACATCACGGCAAATAACACTAATGGCACTGGAGCAAACAGCATCCCCCAGACATTGAACGCAAAAGCTTGAGTGGTTTTCGATGCCTTAACGATCACGCCCATCAAGGTCCAACTGCACGCCGCAATCATAATCAAGATCACGCCATTAACGGTGACATTGCCCGTTGCTGCAGATACCAATACCGCCAACGCACACATGGCTAGCATCGCACCCATTAATTTACGTACGGAAGCACTCTCCTTGAACACCCACACGCCAACCGCCATGCCGATTAATACGTTGGTTGAAAGCAAGACCGATGAAAGCCCAGACGATAAACCAGCAGTGATCGACCATGAAGCCATACCCCCAGATACCCACACCGAACACAAAGCCTTAACTGACTAAGTAGCGCCAAGCAACAGGCGATCAGCATGTCGACCGTGGTGAGCTGCTACCAAGAACTGGAATCACAAGGTTGGATTCATTCTCGACCGCAAGCGGGATATTTTTTTTCTCCTCATAAACCTGCTCACTCAACCCCTGAGTGGGCACAGTTTGAGAGTAAGATATCGAGTATTAAGCAAACCTCTTCGACCCACAACTCAATCAGCGGACCTTTAGGGGTTTCGAGCACCACCAATGATGAGCAGTCGATCGTTGAATTGGAACGAAGTTTTCGTCGCGCTATTAAACGGATGGGAAGTAGGCTCAACCATTACCCAGATACACAAGGTGAGCCGATGTTACAACAGGCATTATCCACTCACTTTGCCAAGCTCGATGTCCATTTTTCACCTGAAGAGATGGTTATCACTGCAGGCTGCATGTCGGCGATAAAAGCTGCACTTGAATCGTGTACCAAAGAAGGCGACACCATTGCGATTAGCTCTCCTTGTTTCAATGGCATTCTGGAGTTACTCGGAAAGATGTCTCGCCAAATCATAGAAATCCCATCGCTCGATGATGGTGTCGACTTGCAACAGCTAGAAGCGCATCTGAAGAACAAACGAGTCGATGCCGCGATCTTTTGTACCTCTCATATGAACCCTCAAGGGATCAACATGTCAGCCACTCAAAAGCAGAAACTGGCTGAATTAGCGAATCACTATCGAGTGCCGATCATTGAAGATGATGTGTATCTGGAACTGTCCTACTCCTCACACACGCCGCTCCCCGCGAAATACTACGACAAAGGCGGTTTTGTCTTATGGTGTGGATCAGTATCGAAAAGTTTGTCACCGAGTTACCGTTTGGGATGGTGCTTGCCGGGCAGGTTTATCAACGAATACAAGGCTCAGTTCTCAGCTGCGAGCTACAGCGTTGCCCTGCCTACTCAGCTTGCGGTTGCTGACTTTATTGGATCTGGCCAATACGCTAAGCACGTGAGGAGAAGATGCACTCAGATCTTGTCTTTGCGCCAACAATACCTAAGTTATTTGGCTCAGCACCTTCCTCAAGATGTGAAGATAAGTAATCCACTAGGTGGCATGGTGCTTTGGCTGCAAATCCCAAGCTTGAACCAGTCAGCCTTTGCTCAGGGCATTACCGAGAAGAACATTGATATTAGGCTTGGACACCTGTTCAGCACTCTCGACCTTTACAGCAATTGCTTACGCATCAATATTAGTTACTCGTTAGAGGGGAAAGCCAAGCAGCAATTGGACGACTTGATAGAACTGATTCACATTCATAGTTAATACGTGCTAATTCATAGCTAATACGTGCTAGTTAATAAACAAAGCTAGCACATCGTAGCTTTTCATAATCGACCTTTTCATAGCCACTCGAACACCGAATTTTAATAGCCTTTTATCATAAAAAAGAAGGCTATTATTCCCATCTGAACTAGGTTAAAGCCCCGAACCGTAAGGAAAATCACTCGCCTCAAAACCCTTAAATACTGAGTTTGCAAGCACGCACAAAAATATGCAACTTGGCTAATGACACCTCACTTTTAATCGTCAATATACAGCCGTCAGCGCTGGCGTTTTCCTGTATTTGAAGAGAACTATTATGAGTGATAAAACAAAAAACAAACCACTACCTTCCTTTATCGAAGAACGCTTGAACTTCTATATTCAAGACCTGATTACCCAGAACCAAAGCCAGAAGCATTTAGTATTGGGTAAACGCCCCCAGCGTAATTCCGTTGTGATGCAGAGCAATGATTACTTAGCGCTGTCAAACAACAAACAGATCCAACAAGCCCATCAAGCGGCGATCTGTGAGCACGATGACAACGTGGTGATGTCTGCCATTTTCTTACAAGATGATCAGTCTAAACCTGCGTTCGAAACTAAGCTTGCGAACTATGTTGGAATGGAGAGCTGTTTGCTTTCTCAATCGGGCTGGGCGGCCAATATTGGGCTATTGCAAACCATCTGTCCACCGGGCACACCTGTGTATATTGATTTCCTTGCACACATGTCGCTATGGGAAGGGATTCGGGCTGCCGGCGCAGTTGCCCATCCGTTTATGCATAACAATATGAATCACCTACGCAAACAGTTAGAGCGCCACGGCTCAGGTGTCATTGTTGTCGACTCGGTTTACAGCACAATAGGCACCATTGCCCCACTGCGCGACATCTACGAAATGGCGCAAGAGTTTGATTGTGCGGTCGTCGTTGATGAATCCCATTCACTGGGTACACATGGAGAGAATGGTGCAGGCTTAGTGCAAGCATTGGGGCTCACCAACCAAGTCGACTTCATCACCGTTAGCTTGGCAAAAACCTTTGCTTATCGCGCTGGGGCAATCCTTGGCCCTAAACAACTGTCTAAAACCTTGCCGTTTGTGGCGTACCCTGCGATTTTTAGCTCAACAGTGTTACCACAAGAAGTGGTTCGTTTAGAGAAAACGTTGGAGGTGATCAAAGGTGCGGAAGACAAACGAGAAGCCTTATTCAATCGGGCTAAGTCGCTGACTACGGGGCTAAAGCGAATTGGCTTTAATATCCGCAGTGAGTCTCAAATTGTAGCGCTAGAGTGCGGCAATGAAAGAAACACGGAGCGTGTGCGAGACTTCTTAGAAGAACGTGATGTGTTCGGTGCGGTATTCTGCCGCCCTGCGACTGGCAAGAACAAAAACATCATCCGTTTTTCAGTGAATGCCGATATGACACCAAGAGACATTGACCATGTGCTCACGGTTTGTCACGAAGCGTACCATCACCCCGAGTTAGAGTTCGTGTAACCTTTTTCGAACCATATTTATAACCAACACCAACGGCAGGACTGAATGGACGCTATCATGTCGCGATACAAAAAGAGCCCAGCAATTCGCTGAGCTCTTTCTTGAATCTATGTCTACCCAATGGCCGTGAACTTCAGACTATTACACCCGCTAAATCCAGTGAGCAATTTTATCAAACAGTCGGTTTTTATCGGCAGGTTTAACAATAAAGTCCGACATGCCTGATGATTCCATCTTTTCCAAGGTAACGGGAGAACTGTCACCCGTGTGAGCAATAATCGGCACCGAAGAGTATTCTTTGTCGGCACTGCGAATTCGGCGAGAAGCTTCAACACCGTCCATGATTGGCATTTCAATATCCATTAGGATCAAGTCGATTTCGTCGGTATCAAGCGCATCTAAGGCTTGTTGTCCGTCTTCTTTTTGCACAACATCAAAGCCCTGTTTTTCCAATAACATTGCCGTAAATCGGCGTAGAGATTCATTGTCATCGACCACCATAATCGTACGTCTAGTGGTGGCCTCTAGCGGTTTTACAGCAACCGATGGCATCACGTAGTTGGAGTCAAACAGTAAACGGTCAATGGTCGCTTTAGTATTTAGTAGCCAGACTTGTGTTTCCACCCAAATAGGCTCGAAAGAAATGTTACGTACACGCTTGATAGGATGACGCTCATACAAGTAAATGATTCGCGCCTCAGTGAACGAAAGTAACGATTCAATCTTATCGAGGCAACTAGCTCTTAAATCCAAGCTCTCCATGTCAACGAATATCAAGTCGAATTCGAACTGGTATTCCTTATTTTTAAGCGCTGATGCTACATCCAACACCGTGAGCTCAAAACCCATAAAACGGGCTACCTCAGTCATTTTATTGGTGAGAACTTTCTGGTCACTCACCATTAGCACAGTCTTAAGTTTAGTCAGTTCATTCTTGATTTCTTTCACCGAATGGGAAGACAAAGATGGAAAAGTCATCGTGAACTGTGTCCATTGATCCACTTCAGACTGACATTTAATTTCACCACCAAACGAGCGCATTACCTTCTGACAAAATGGCAAACCTAAGCCGTAATTACCCGATTGGCCAGTAGTATAAAAGTCCTGGAAAATGCGTCGAATCACATCATTTGAGATGCCTGATCCGTTATCGGTAACCATTATTTGATTGGCCACTTCATCACTACACATAGTGACATGAATATGAAAATCTTCAGGGCTGCGATGGTGGAATGCGTTCTTGAACAAGTTATACATCACGTACTTCAACAAGGTGTCGCTACCCAAGAAATCAAAGTTACTCTGTACGTCTAAAGATATTGCTGATTTATCGGCTGAACGCTTGTAGTTAAAGCTGTCTATCGCACCCTCAATCACCGCTTGAGCTGAATGCTTCTTGAAGGTAGATCGAGTGACTCGGTTTTCATCAATTGAAGTCAGTAACAGATCTATCGTTTCGTTACCGGAATGAATGATCTCCATCGCTTCATCGCCCACTTCACGCAACTGAATCACTTCTTCATTGCTTAACGCATATTGCCCTTTTTGATCGCCACTTTTAGGGTTCGGCAATATGGACTGCATGACATCAATAGAGGTAAGTAATCCGCTTAGAGGGTTTCGCATCTCATGGGCAATACCCGCACCAAAAGACTTCGCCAATGACACCTTGTTTTCATGTTCCACCTGATTGCGGAAGTAGAACAAGTTGCCGAATAAGTAGATAAACAAAAAGATTGGCACATGCGTCCAATCCATTGTGAGTTCGAGGTAGAAGCCTTGTGCAATCCAAGCGCACAAGGTAGCAATCCCAATACCAGCAAAGGTTTGTGCAAACATCACTCTCGTCACGTGCACCAATAAAATATGGAGGAAAATAGCCGACATGAATGACATAACCCAAACGTTGGACCAATTATTCATTAGCAGCATGTAGAAGAAGAAACCTGGCAAACAGATAGTTACGGCAACTTGATAATAAGCCGGAAGGTATTTTCGCCATTCAAATGGGACGCGATTGCGAAATATAATGCCAAAGAACAATACCGAGCAAAACAGGCGAAGCGCTAAGTTTTCGTAGGGTTGCGGGAACAAAAACTCCCACACAATGTAGTAAATTGGGAAGCCGACAAAGCCCATCCAACCCACGAGGGTTAAATTCGGTTCTGCGTACTGGTAAACTTTACGAATCGCGTTCATACGAAATACTTTGCTCTCTAAGCCCTGACGTTTATTAATTCTATGATTTGGTTTTTATACTTATATTTTGGCGCCGATTATATTACACATCACGTCCGAGCAGTGAGGTTTCAATCAAATATGTACCAACGCATTTGTTTTTATTATTAAGCGTAGATGAATGATGCACCCTGCTGACGCTTAAATTTAAGTACGAGTGCTTGGTTCAGGGATGGGCATGCGCGGTGTTCTTTTGATAACTGTGTTCAGCTTACCGCTATGTCACTGTTACTCGATGCATTTTTCTTGGAGTATCCCCGTAATCTATCACTGCGTAATGTTGCGTTACCCTGTTATCCCAGATCGCCATTGAGCCGTTGTCCCATTTGAAACGAACTTGAAACTCAGGGCGTCTCGCAATTTCAAACAGTTGGCTGAGTAAAACATCACTCTCTTTGCGGTCGAGTTCGTTGATATAACGAGTAAACTGTTCATTGATACAGAGCGTTTCTTTATCCGTTTCAGGATGAACTTGAACAACAGAGTGAACCACTGGCGGATTCTCCTGTGCTGTTTTAATCAAGGATTTGTGCCAATCGAGATCAATGTCTTCTGATTCTATACCTTCAAAGGCCACAAGCGAATGAGTCGCCGACAAACCTCTCAACTTAGCTTTCATATCTTCATGTAGAGATTCAAAAACCGCAGTCATAGAACACCAGATAGTGTCACCACCAATGCTTGGAATGTGTTGAGCATGCAACAGGGAAGCTTTCGACGGCAAGCTGCGCCACGTTAAGTCGGTATGCCAATAACTTTCCTTTGGCGCATTGCCACGGGTTGTTTCAATCACACTCACCTGTGGCGCACTTTCCACGCGAGGGAAGAAAGGATGTGCAGGTTCTAACGTTCCAAAGCGCTGTGCAATCATCAAGTGTTGTTCTGGAGACAAAGTCTGCCCGTCGAGAAAGATCACTTGATGGGCAATAAGTGCCTGATACACCTTATCGAGTTCATCAGCACTGCATGTAGAAAGCTCTAGTTCGTGAATACGAGCGCCGATGTGAGGAGTAATGGGTTCTATTTTCAACATACTTTCGCTTATTGGTGATATTGAGTTGCAGGGCGGATCTGGCTACTAGGCTAATCTGACTACTAACTGTAAACCGGGTAAATGCTGATTTTCTTTCTCACTTGAAATAGAAAGTCGTCTCTCCGAAACAAAAAAAGAGCTCCTAAGCTGGAGCTCTTTTCGTTTTTTGATACTTCCTGTATCCATAGACAAGTCCAATCTGTAGTACTTTCACTGAAAGCCAGATCATCGATATCTCCAGTTGTGTATCACCAATAAATCTAGCATACAATCTTCAGACTGTTCTGGGACACAACCGAGATAATCAACTCTAGTGCCAAGCCATCTCGCCGCTTAGCACTTTCGCGCCAAGTTCTAAATCGCCTTCCGTAGCCTCAAATTTCGGGTAGGCTTTCTTCATGTAATCACTGATCTCGACCGATGTTGGATTACTTTTGCTCGCCAACGCTTTTTCAATATCAGCCACATAATCCTTCGTGAAGTGAACTGCATTTATTCCTGTTGGCATTTCACCTAAATAGTGACCCGGAATTACAACCTCTGGCTCTAGTGCTTTCATACGCTCCAACGATTGTGACCACTGGCTACGAATCTCTTTCGATGCAGTATCTGCCATCCATACATGCACACCGCTATACACCGACACGCCACCAAACACCGTTTTTTCAGACGGAACCCATAGGTAAGCTTGGTGTGTATTTATCTCTTTCACTTCGATGGTTTCACCTTCGATGCTTAATGTTGTGTCGTTCATCACCATTGGAACAATCACCTTAGAGGGCGCGTTGCCTTCTAATATAGGCCCCCAGTATTCAAGCTTTGCATCTTTGGTGCGTTTGATATGCGCGACAACGGCTTCACTGGCAACGACTTTAACGTTAGGAAATGCCGAAACTATCGGTTCCAAACCAAAGTAGTAATCTGGGTCGCCGCTACTGATGTAAATCATCGATAATTTTTTGCCAGTCGCTTTGATTTGCTCCACCAAATTTTGTCCATCAGCCACACTAAATTGCGCATCAAACAGAATCACTTCTTTCTCACCCGAGACCAATACCGAGCTTGCCGGGAATATCGCGTTCTCGCCGGGGTTATAGTGAGTAATGTTCAGTTCTGTCGCTAGCGCAACACTTGATGCCAGCACGGTTCCTAGGCTTATGGTTCCTAAAAGCATGCTTTTTAATAACATGTTTTTCGATAACGTATTCATGGCTTTATTCCGATACTTGGAGTTGAACACCTGCCAACTCGTTGAATGTCCAAATATCTTATTTGATTGTTTTTAGATGAAATAGATATCAAATTGACTTTAACTATTGCAGTTTTCGGACATATACTGAGGTCGGTTTAATTCTCTAGGCAATAAAACAATGGATAAACTCGAGGCAATGAATGTCTTTGTCACCATAGTGGAACGTGGCAGTTTGAGCGCAGCGGCAGAGCACCTTGATCTATCACGAACCAAGGTCACTCGTTATTTGGGTGAGTTAGAAACATGGATGGACACACGCTTGCTTCACAGAACAACACGAAGCTTGAGTTTAACCAGCGCAGGTAAAGAAACACTTGAGGTCGCCAGAGAACTTTTGGCACTGGAAACATCCCTAGCTGGGATCAGAAACCAAAACCGAGAGCATTTAAAAGGTCAGCTGCGTATTACTGCGAGCTACTCGATTGTCGATAGCTTCTTGATGGAATCAATTAGTCGCTTCATCGCCAAATGGCCAGAGGTTTCTATCGACATTATCTCGACTGATCAGACCGTCAACCTGGTTGAGTCACGCATCGATTTGGCCATTCGCATAACCAACGAACTGACGCCCAATATTGTCGCGAAGCAGATCGGTGAATGCCGCTCCGTGATTTGCGCATCGCCTCAATATCTAAAAGAGAAAGGCACACCCACAGAAGCCCAAGATCTAGCGCACCACAACTGTTTATCGTTCAGTTACTTTGGCAAAACCGCTTGGACGTTCAATGGCCCCAATGGGCTCGAATCGGTTCCGATTAAAGGGAATATCAGTGCAAACACCTCAGAGGTTCTGCTTTCTGCCACACTCAAAGGCAACGGTATCTGTTTACTGCCCTTCCCTTCAGTGGAAACCTTGATGCGTGATGGTCTATTAGTGCCACTGCTTTCTGAATGGCAACCTAAAACGCTCGGTGTTCATGCTATTTATGGAACGCGTAAACAAGTCACACCGCTGTTAAGAGCCTTTATCGACCATTTATCTGACGAGATGGAACAATCGACAAGTTGGTAGAAGTACGATGCCATCACTAAGGAGGAAAACTTGCCATTAGTAAAACTGATGCAGAATTAAAATCATTAATTTTACTTAACTGTCAGTTGCTTCTATCGTGACTGCATACATCATCAATTAGCTTATTAACGCAGGGAAACTGACTATGACTGCCATTACCGACCTAGACCTTCTACTGAAATCCATGTCACCAGAATTAACCGACGGGAGCTATGTTTTTTGCACTGTCGACGGAGCGTTAGCAGACTATGTTCAGCTCAATCCAATCTCAACTTTTTGTGAGAAAGAAGGTTTAACTCTAGTTCTTGAAGAAGATGTTGCGACCAAAGCTCAGCTAAACTTCGACGCTGTATTTAGCCTTATCACTTTATCGGTACATTCAAGCCTTGAAGCGGTTGGATTGACGGCAGCGTTTGCGACAAAGCTTGGCTCATACGGCATTAGCGCTAACGTTGTTGCAGGCTACTATCACGACCACATCTTCGTTCAAAAAGACAAAGCTGAAGCCGCAATGAGTGCGCTGAAAGAGTTTTCAAAAACTGATTAATTAAGAGTTCGATGACTCACAAATACGAAAAAAGCGACGTAATCTACGTCGCTTTGGCTTATTGCTCACTGTTCATTCACTGATCAGGCATCAGAAAACGAGACCGTTAAGCAAGCTTAAAAGTCGCCACTTTGTCACTTAAACCAGCAGCTTGGCTTTTAAGTTCGTTTGACTCAGTTAAACTGTCCTGTGCGCCCACAACCAAGTGGTCAGTAACATCTTTAATGGTCGTAATGTTTTGGGTAATTTCGCCCGTCACGTGTGTTTGCTCTTCAGCAGCCGTCGCGATTTGAGTCGCCATATCGCTGATCAAAGCAACTGCAGTATTGATCTCTTCAAGCGCATGCGAAGCTCGATCGGCATCTTCTACTGAATGTATTGCCAACTTAGAACTGCTCTCCATCAGCTCAACCGCTTGCGCCGTTGTACGCTGCAGGATATCAATTGTTGATTTGATCTCTTCCGTTGAAGAGTGGGTACGCTGTGAAAGCACACGTACTTCATCCGCTACCACAGCAAATCCACGACCTTGTTCACCAGCACGAGCCGCTTCAATCGCTGCATTCAAAGCAAGTAAGTTGGTTTGTTCTGCAATACCTTGAATCGTTGCGAGTACGGTCGAGATCTCTTGAGCGTGCTTGTTTAGCTCGCTGATCACATTACCTGCTTCGTTCACTTCATTGGCTAGGTTATTGATAGAACCTTTAGTGTCGACGACCAGAGCGTGACCACTGTTAGTGCTTGTCGCTGAGTCTTGTGCCGCTTTTGCTGTTTGCTCGGCATGCGATGCTATCTCTTGCGTGGCGCTCGCCATTTCAGTTACGGCCGTCGCGACCATGGTGATTTCTTGCTGCTGATGATTAAGCTCATCCACCGAACGGTTCGCACGCTGAGCACTTTGCTCTGACTGGCTGTTTAGCTGCTCTGACTGCCCACGGATATGGCCAATCAACTGCTGTAAACTTCCAACGAAGGTATTGAAGTTATGAGCCAACTCGCCCACTTCATCTTGGTTTTCAACATGAATGCGTTGAGTTAAATCACCACTACCATTCGCGATTTGCGCCAGTGCTTGAGATACGTGGTTCAACGGACGGAATAGAATCGTACACAACAGGTTAAACAGTATGGTACATACGATCACCACAAGTAGCGTCACCAACACTTGACCAATCACTGCATCAAATAGTGGCGCAACCAGAGAGTCATGGTTAACAACGCTCACAGTAATCAGGCTCGTTCCATCAATCGCACGTGCGTACAGAACATAGTCGCTGCCATTCAACTCGATAGAAGTGTCTTTACCGCTAGTCAGCGCCTTTTGTACGTCCGCAAAATCTAACCCAAGTGAACTGATATTCTTGTTCAGTAACTTAGTGTCAGGGTGCGTATAAACCGTGCCTTTGTTGGTCGCGATGAACATGTAACCTTCACCTGGAAGAATCACCTGCTCTAGACTGTTTAAGATGTCTGTAATTTCTACATCAGCACCCAACACAACCTGTTGCCCATGCAGTTGCATTGCTGTTCCTAATGAAACAACGTTCGCCCCAGTTGCTGCAGCAACCGTTGGGTTATCCATGAACACCTTGCTTGGGTTCGCAACCGCATTGGTGTACCAACCCCATAAACGTGGGTCATCATTGCCCGGCGGCAGTACTACTCCGTTCGCGTTCTTTTGCGAACCATCAGGAAATGCCAAGAAGACATTATCAAAAGAGGCTGAGTCACGAACCTGTTTTAGATGAGTCACCAAGCCTTCTTGTTTGGATTCTTTCGAAAGAGAAGTAAGCGCACGCTCTTTGGATAAGATCCAATCCGATACATATTGATTGTACGAAGCCGATGCGCCCTCTAAGCGCTGTTCAACTTCAATATCCAACCTTTGCAGTGAAGCACGAAAAGACAATGCCTCGACCAAAATCCCCCCCAGGATAATGGCCATACTGGCTGAAATCGCCAGCTTATTTTTAAGCGAGAGTTTCTTGAACATAGGAAACCTATAATTTGGAAGTAAAAACCGTGGCGAACAAATTGGTTGCCAAAGCGGTTTGCAAGCGGGATATATTTTACGCTTTAAAATAAATTAAGAAACCGATGAGGAACTGAAATATTGATATATGTGAGTAAGTGCACGCATCGTAACCCATTGATTTAGAGAATGGTGAACTCTAAATTTCAAATTGGAAACGAGAATAAGTTCAACGGTAGGCGTCAAACTTTAGGACTGGTAAAGGCACAGATCACGCCATTTCTCACAACCTAAATAGCGTTACGGGTTTTGATCCATTAATCTAATCGTTCATTCTGTCGTCTGAGTTTTTCTATGTCCCGAAGCCAACGTCTCTTTGACCTACTCCAACTATTACGCTGCCATAAATACCCAGTTACCGCCGACTACTTGGCGATAGAACTCAATGTAAGTACTCGCACTATTTATCGCGATATCGTGACACTGCAAGCACAAGGTGCTGAAATTGATGGTGAAGCAGGAGTTGGCTATCAGTTGAAACCGACCTTCACTCTCCCTCCGATGATGTTTTCAACGGAAGAATTGGAAGCGTTACGGCTTGGCGCTGAATGGGTAGCGAAGCAAGCCAATGGGGAATTCAGTGAGTCAGCTAGAAATGCCATTGCCAAGATTTCTGCTGTGTTACCTGCTGACCACCAGGCCAAACGCAGTGAAGATATCGTGCGTGTTGCTTCAATCATTGAAGTCGCAGAGTTAACCATTGACCTGTCGGACATCAAGTTCGCAATTAAGCAACAGAACAAAGCTGAGATTCATTACACAGACGCCAAAGCTAAGATTCATTACACAGACGCCAAAGCTAAGATTAGCTCTAGAATCGTTTGGCCAATGTTGATTGGCTTATTCGAACAACAATATGTCTTGGTCGCTTGGTGTGAAACGCGAAGTGCGTATCGTAATTTCAGGCTCGACAGAATTACCGAATGGAAAATACTTGAGCAAAAGTACCAGCATGCGCGCCACGACTTGATCAAAGATTGGCAGAACATGGAAGGCATTGCAGATAAAGTGATTCGCTACTGACAAAAACTGTCACAGGGGTTCGATACATTGCTGTGGTCCCAAACCGGGCTCAACACAAAAACCGAGTTAACTGAAACCAACACGGCAAACCCAATTGAACAGTTCAGGAGCTACTAGGTTTACCATCGATTCATTTGTTCTTTATGTCACTGACATTCACCGCAGCATGGATTTCTATTCTAAAGCCTTTGATTGCGAGCCAAAGCTTCTATCACCGACCTTTGCTGTTCTAGACTTTGCAGACAATGTTAAAATCACACTCAAGCAAGCAGATGTTCTAACACCAGCAAGTAACATCAAGGGTGGCGGTACTGAGCTCTCTATGCCTCTTGCGGATAAAGAGACACTGGAAAACATTTACAACACATGGAAAGAAAAAGGCATCCAGTTTGAGCAAACGCCAGAAGAGTCCGTTTACGGCATCAACTTCCTTGCTGTTGATCCAGACGGACACCGTATCCGCGTATTCGCTTAAAAGAATAAGAGCAAGCCGTATTTGAGCCGCTTGCTCATCTCATAAAAGCTTACTAACCGAAATCTAGAGTCAGCAATAGTCGCGTCTCATTTGATGACGTAACTGGTGAACGGTGAACAAGGCCTCTATTCTCATTGCCACTCCAACGCTCCCCTTTCAATAGCGCCACATCACCATTAGCCATTTGTTGAATATCAGATTCATGAGCGTATAGGCCTGAACCCGAATCTGGCTGTCCATTACTTCCACGGCCAAGCTTAGAACGGTCGACCGATTCGTTTGGCAGCCATTGAGTCGCAACGCCGTGATAGGTTGTCACTAAACGGCAAGGAACTTGGTCAAAATGAAAACGAGGACACATCGCTTTATTCAGAACCGCCAAACGGAGCCCTACTTCTTCAAGATCGAACAAACAACAGAACATATCCACCAGCTCTGCCATGTTTTCTAATAACGCTTTGGAAGCGGTTCCATCGGTGGCAAATTCCAATTTATCGAGAGCATATTCAGGTGACACGCTAACAGACTTACTGAAGCTAGGATTCGAGGCGATGAATTCACTAATTGCCATAGTTAAATCTTCATCAAACTGTCGCTGCCATACCGCTATATTAATATCGCTTTGGTAGATATCCGCTAATACCGTTGGCTGCTCAGAAGCGCTAAGTCCTGGCTTATGATTCGCCTGATCCTTGATACTCACAACGGAATTAATGTTAAGTGGCTGATTGCTATTCGTTATCAAAGGCTTGGTCAACACGGCATTCATTACGTCATCTCCTTGATGCATGTTTATCGTTTCTCTTTTAATACTGCAAACGTCGTTCACAGTAATAGTGACTGTTAGTTATGTTATAACATAACTAAACTTACACAAGTAACTTTGCCGATCATGGTTCCAATAATATGGCGATGCTCTACCTTCGTCAGGTAATTTGATGAATGCTGAACTAAGCTTCTATCTATCTTTTTCTAATTTATCTTTAGTTCAAATAAAGACTCCAAAAATGCACGACTCGAGAACGTTAAACTTGTGAATTCATCAATGTGGTGACAACTTATGAAAAAACTAATCTCTACACTCGGCCTCCTATGCACCGTTATCTCCGCTCAATCTTTCGCGGAAACGGGCTACACGTTAGACCCCAATTTATCGAATATCACGTTCGCAACCATCAAGAAGCAGTTTGTTGTTGAGCCCGCATCCATCAAGCCTTTATCTGGTGGTCTTACCGAAGAGGGTCAATTTGCCATATTGTTGGACGTAAAAAGTGTGAGTACTGGCGTGGATATTCGCGATCAGAGGCTCAATGAGCTCTACTTTGAATCGATGACTTTCCCTGAAGTGAAAATCTCTGGAAAAGTTGAACCGTCAATGTTGTCTGGTGACCCAAAAAGAACAACCATTGCAGCGGAGGTTACCTTGCACGGCGTAACAAAAACGATTGATTTTCCCGTTTTAATCGTTCCATCAGAAGAGTTAGTGATGGTTAGTTCAGCCTCGACAATCATCGTCAATGGCGCTGATTTTGGAATATCGACAGACAACTTGAACAAGCTATCAGCTACCGTTGGTAGGTTAGCGATTTCCGACAAAATCCCTTTAAGCTTCAATCTGCTCTTCGATAAATAATGGGTTCACACCTACCCAGTTAGATCTTTCTTAATTCACATTCATCTATCGTTTAAGGTGGGTGAATGTCAGTTAAAACCGGCAAGTCAGCAAACAGTCCTAGATAAACAAGTCACTCATGTTCAATTAAAGCGGTCGGTCGTCCAACTTTAGTCTAACAATTAATCACTCAAATCTGCGGTGATTAAAACAATCGCTTATTGCCTTATCCTCGGCAGAACAACACATCCACCTAAGTGTTTAAACACACTCGCTATTTACCTATCTCAAACCGGTTTTAAATGAGCAAATTATATGACTAACCGCCTAGTGATATTGATGGTGAATGATGTCAATATGCAAAACTAAACAAAGATCTTGTCCTAGTGCTAGAACATCTAGCTAAACCTAAAAAGAGCCCTTTTCATGCTGAATAAACACATCGTTAATCGAGACAGCTTGGCTGGAATGGGGGCCACTCTAATAGGCAACGGGATCGGTAGGTTTGCCTATATAGCATTAATGCCGGCTCTCATTCAAAGTGGTTGGTTTAGCGAAAGTGATGCATCTTACCTTGGTGTCGCGACCCTTCTTGGGTACATATTGGGTGCACCTGCTGCCAACATACTGCTGCGTTACTTTAGTGCTGGGCAGTTAATTCGATTCGCTATGTTGATGAGCAGTTTTAGTTACTTAGGCTGTGCGCTACAAGAGGCGCCCTTAACATGGTTCTATGTTTGGCGAACGTTGGCTGGAATTGCGGGTGCCTTATTAATGGTTGTCGCCCCACCAGTGATTGTCCGAAAGTTTAATCCCGATGTGAAGGCGCGTGTCAGCGGTGTCATATTTTCAGGCATTGGACTTGGTGCGATGTTATCAGGCACATTAATCCCAGTACTGATCTATTTTAGTGTGGTGTCGGCTTGGATTGGCATGGGAGTCATCGCATTAGTCACAACGATACTGACTTGGAATGCATGGCAAACCCAACCTAACACGTCTAAAGCGCCTTATATAAAATCCTCCTTCTCTCAGCTCTCAAAGCCAAAACTAATCAGCGTTGCGCTTATTCTGTTAGCGTATACCTTCGACGCTATTGGCTACTTACCCCATACCTTGTTTTGGGTAGATTACATCGTGCGCGAACTGGGTATGTCGTTTAGCAGCGGTGGTTTATTCTGGGCTACCTTTGGTATTGGCGCCGCCATTGGACCATTGATTACCGGTGTATTGGGAGACAAGTTAGGGCTTAAAAAATCCCTCTGTATTGCATTTAGCCTCAAGGCTTTAGGCGTCGCATTACCGCTTATTAGTACACACCCTATCGCGCTGTTAATTTCTTCATTACTGGTTGGTATTTTCACGCCGGGAACGGTAACTCTAGTGTCGACTTACACGTTGGAGATTGTAGGCTATGAACTGCATACCAAAGCGTGGGCAGGAATGACACTCTCTTTTGCTGTATCACAAGGTGTGGTTGGGCTTTTGATGGCGTACTACTTAAATCATATGGCTTCATACGACGTGTTATTCACCATTAGTACTGCTGTTTTGGTGCTGTCTGCGGTGTGTACCTTAATGACTGTAACTCACTCTAAGCCTGAACACATGACCTAGTTCTAAGCTAGCTTCCAGAGTTCATCTGACGAATACAATAAAGGATTATCATGCAACTCTACTTAAATGAAACCTCCCCGTTTTCGCGCGTAGTCGTAGCAACTGCGCTTCTATCACGCTGCTCTCCTCTGTCTTTTGTTTGGGTTGATCCATGGAGCTCCCCGGCCAACCTAAAAAGCGTCAATCCGTTTTGTTTAATTCCAGCACTCAAACTTGAAGACGGAACAGCACTAACGGAAAGCTTGTGCATTTGCCAATACCTAATTGAAACGTACCAGCCTCAAACGCTACGTCAGGTAACGTTAAGTCGTGCCAATGAAATGCAAACGTTAGGAACAGCAAAGACGTTAATGGAGATCGCGTTTAGAACCGCGGCATTGATTCGCTATGCAGACAGTGACAATGCGCTTATCCATAGAGGGCAAGAAGGTATGGTTGCCGCCCTAGAGCAACTTGACCAAGAGATAAAAGAACAAGGACTAGAATCCCTTTTGAGCGACAACTTGGCCACCTTGTATCTCCATGTAGCTTTAGATTACGTCCAGTTTCGACATACTGAATTGTTTGATGAAGTGGACAGCCGCAACATCATCGATTTTTTACACCTTTCTCCATTCGCAGACGTACTGACACTTATAAGCATTGAGAGTTTGGCAAACAAGTCTGATTATGAAACGTTGCTTGATTCGTTCGGTCGGGAGACCTAAAAGCATCCAGAACTAGAATGCGTAAAGTCTTGAATTCAACGAGAGATAGGCTCAGAGATGTCGTTGATGTCACATGTCGTTACACAGCATGACGCCTTAAGGCTTTACATCTTGGGCGAGGTAAACAACAATCAGTGAGAATAAATCCATAACATAATGTATTTAGAAATTATGAGTAACACAGAAAACAAAAAATCGAGTCCTCTTTTCGAAGTCGTGTTTAACGTCTTTCTTCCTTCATTCATTTTAATGAAGTTCAGTGGAGATGAGCATCTCGGAACAGGCTTAGCTTTGCTTGTTGCCCTTGCCTTCCCTATTGCTTATGGTGGCATGGAGTTAATCCGCAATAAGAAGTTCAACTTCATCGCTGCGCTCGGCTTTGTAAGCGTGCTATTGACGGGCGGTATTGGTTTCTTTGAGCTAGACACTCGTTGGTTAGCACTAAAAGAAGCATTAATCCCTGGTCTAATTGGTTTGGCGGTTCTTGGCTCAACCTTCACCCGCTACCCGTTTATCCAGAAAGTTATCTTCACACCGGCCCTGTTAAATATCTCTCTTATTGAAGAGCGCCTAAAGCAGTTCGGTAACCAAGCAAAGTTTGATCGTTGTCTAATGACATCCAACTACCTATTCGCGAGTACTTTCGCATTTTCTTCAGCTATGAACTACTTCCTAGCGACTTGGATTGTGACTAGCCCTGCTGGCACCGCTGCCTTTAATGAAGAACTTGGCAAGCTGACACTTTACAGCTACCCAGCAATCGCCATCCCAAGCATGCTGATGATGTTAGGTATTTTCTACTACATTTGGCGTCAAGTTCGCACGATGACATCACTAGAAACAGAACAAATTTTTATTACTAAATAGTTCTGAATTAACAAATCGCTCTGACAGCACAACATGAAGCCCAGCAATTAAGCTGGGCTTCTTTGTTTTTACTCTTTCGTTATCAACGTGATAGATGACAGCTTCGATTTGGATTATGAATCGAACGGGCAACCCTAATGCTCTTTTCTCAAGTAAATTTGGGCAACATGTCTATAAACCAATAATAATCAATGAATTGCATTGATTGAACCGACAGATGCTTTTATAGTCAATTCTGTTGGTTACTTTACAAAGCTCTACCCGCTCACTGACATTATTTCAATTGCTGTTGATAAGATCGCATAAGCTAGGTGCTAAAGGTAGACGCCAGCCGTACTCAATAAGGAATATAGATTATGAACAAATCTCAATTAGTTGAACACATCGCGACTTCTGCAGACATCTCAAAAGACCAAGCAGGCACAGCACTAAATGCGCTAGTTGAAGGTATCTCTACTTCGCTTGCGAACGGTGATGACGTATCGATCCTTGGATTTGGTAGCTTTAAAGTTAACTCTCGAGCTGCTCGCACTGGTCGTAACCCGCGAACCGGAGAAGAGATTCAGATTGCCGCATCAAAGACGCCAGCATTTAAAGCGGGCAAGGCACTAAAAGAGACGTGCAACCTGTAACACAAAAAACACAAGGAAGATTACGATGACGACTAAGGAAAAAGCGAAAACGAGCCGAAGCAAAAAAGCAGGCAAGTCGACTAAAGCGCAAGCCGAAACGCCTAAGACTCGTCAACGCATTGAAGAGCTTCTCGAAGAGCGTGAACTGGCTAAACTGTTAGAACTTTAGTTTATATAAGAACTAAAGTTTAGGTTTAAGCAAGGTGATAGTTTGTTATCGTTCTAATGCCACTGCAGATTTGTAGTGGCATTTTTGATTTAGGAGCAAGCGCCTCTAATAAATAACATTGATACCCCTCCCCACTAAAGCGACAAACACATCTGTCCAACATCTGAACGCTAAGTAACTGATTGAGTTACATAGCTATACATATCCATACTTACCCAAATCACCTTTTTCACTATCATCATTTTCTTGTTATTGGTGAGATTATTGGAAGGGTTCATGACACGACTATGTTCGAGCAATCCTTCTTCTTTGAGGTGATTATGAATGTCGTTCGCATGGGGATTGAAGCAAATACCCATAAAAATAAGGGTAAGTACAAAGCGATAGTTAAGTTTACTATTCGAGCCCTGTTTTATTATTCAGCTACTCGAAAAATGAGTAATAATTTCAACTCTGAAGAGAGAAAGTTATTATTTATCAAGCAACCCAACTTCCTTTCTAAATTTGTGACTCCCTACTTATGTACTGGCTTTAGCAATAAAGAAAAGATCGATATCTTATCCAAACACTACGACTGGTTTGAAAACACCTTCGCAACAGAAGCTAGACACCAAATCTATAACGAAAGGCTCAATCTTTTAAAACTTGAGATAGATGACAACGTTTATCTGGTTAATCTCAGCTTCGAAAGAAACGCGAGAAAAGAAGGTGAACTGACAATTTCATTGACCAACTCTCAACTCGAAAAAATGTATACCATTTCGTTTACTGTTTTCGACAACAACATCTACATCGGCGGTATACAGGGTGGCGCCAATGACAATGGATTTAGCCGCACATTCACCAAAGCTTTTTACGGTTTAAGACCTAAATCCTTCATGGTAGAAACACTACGACTGCTCGCTATTAACTTGGGTATCGACAATATCTATGCGGTAAAAGAGTCTGGTCATGTCTCGAACTCATTACGCTACGGTAAGAAAAACAAAGACATCAGCCTTAAATACGACAGTCTGTGGGAAGAGCACGATGGACAGGTGCATGATAACTATTTCTATCGTCTCCCGACAAACCCGAACAAGAAAGATCTTGAAGCTCTAAAACGTCAAAAGCGTAAGTTGTATCGCGAGCGTTATGCCTGGCTAGATCTGTATGAACAAGATCTGAAGAACGTAATCAGTCAGCACATCCGTGATCCTGTTCATTATGCTCATGACAGTTAATTTGGCTAACCTGTACTCGACTCGCTAACGCGTATTACCTTTACTAGCGTGCTTTAGTCTAATCACAGCCCTTGGACCAAACGCTCAATCCCGAGGTGATAGCTTCAAAATAAATATTAGACAATGCTAATTTACATCTTTATAGTATCTAGGTATTTCGAAAACTACTCAATCGCCGGCGACCAGCCAGTACTGATCATTAAGAAGATACAAGCTCTATGCTCGGCAATTTGTATAGTTAAACTTAGAGACAGTAATAGGTAAACGTATGACTAAAATTGTAATCATCGGTGGCGTAGCTGGAGGTGCTTCAGCTGCTGCACGCGCTCGTCGTCTTAGTGAAGAAGCCGAAATCATAATGTTTGAACGAGGACCATTCGTCTCTTTTGCCAACTGTGGATTGCCATACCACATAGGTGGCGATATCGAGGATAGAAGCAAGCTTCTGTTACAAACACCTGAAAGCTTCTTAGCTCGCTTCAACGTTGACGCACGAGTGATGAACGAAGTTACCTCTATTGATCGCACCAATAAAACCGTTACAGTCAAAAATCTTGTTGATGGTAATCACTACAGCGAGAGTTACGACTTCTTATTACTCAGCCCTGGAGCCGGTGCCGTCGTTCCTCCCATCTCAGGAATCGATAACCCCCTCACCCATTCACTACGCAATATTCCAGATATGGATCGCATCATCGAAACAATCCAAATGAATAAACCTGAGCACGCGACAGTTGTTGGCGGTGGCTTTATCGGCTTGGAAATGATGGAAGCGTTTCATCAGCTTGGGATCAAGACTTCGTTGATTGAGATGGCTGACCAAGTAATGACGCCAGTAGACCGGGAAATGGCCGGCTTTGCCCATGCGGAGATTCGTGACAAAGGCATCGACCTAAAACTCGGCGTCGCGCTTGAGTCTGTGAAATATATACCTAACGAACACATCGCAAGTTTTGATTCAGGCGAGAGCGAGAAGCACCAACACATAGAGGGTGAATTAGAATTAACACTTAATAATGGCGAGTCATTAACTACTGATATCTTAATCATGGCTATCGGTGTGCGTCCTGAGACTAAGTTAGCAAAAGAAGCAGGACTTCAAATTGGCGAACTAGGTGGTATCTACACCAATGAAATGATGCAGACTAGCGATCCTAGCATCTACGCTGTGGGTGATGTGGTCGAAGAAAAAGACTTTGTCACAGGTGCACAAACTCTAGTTCCGCTTGCTGGCCCTGCTAACCGTCAAGGTCGTATGGCTGCCGACAACATGCTCGGACGCAATGAAATCTATCAAGGTGCACAGGGCACAGCTATCTGTAAGATTTTTGACCTAGCCGTTGCCTCAACAGGGAAAAACGAAAAACAGTTGAAGCGTGAAGGCGTCGACTATGAAAAAGTCTATGTGCATACCGCAAGCCACGCTAGCTACTATCCTGGCGCTGAGATTGTCTCGTTCAAGATGTTATTCGCCCCTAAGACAGGGAAAATACTAGGTGCGCAAGCCGTCGGTAAAGATGGCGTTGATAAACGCATTGATGTTATGGCAGTAGCTCAACGTGCAGGTATGACCGTTGATCAGCTTCAACACCTTGAATTAACCTATGCACCACCTTACGGGAGTGCCAAAGACGTGATTAACCAAGCCGCATTTGTTGCCAACAATATTATTAAAGGTGACGCGACACCTATTCATTTCGATGAGATTGCAACATTAAGCGACAACCAACTCCTACTCGATGTTCGTAACCCTAGCGAACTAGAAAATGGTGGCTTTATTGAAGGCGCAATCAACATTCCTGTCGACCAACTGCGTCACCGCATGGACGAACTATCAAAAGACAAAGAGATTGTAATCTACTGCCAAGTCGGGTTACGTGGTAACGTGGCTTATCGCCAACTCGTCAACAACGGCTTTAAAGCACGCAACTTAATCGGTGGTTATAGAACACTCATGTATGCAAAAGCTTAAGGATTAATACTTAGTCGCCGGTAATGGTGCGCGGACACTTACGGGCTAGTTGCTAGTTGCTAGTTGCTGAGAGAAAGTCGCTCATAAATAGATGCGAGTAGTTAATAGTAAACATTGAAAAACCGAGCTTGGCATTTAAGTAAGTGCCAAGCTCTTTTATTATTCGTAGGAGTCAATAAAAGCTTGCAGTGCTCGCTGATCGACAATTTCTAACCCTTGCTCTCCTTTTCTGATGAAACCTTTGTCTAATAGGTCTTTAACCGCTCTTCGATACACTCTGCTCGATGTGCCAAAACGTTCCGCTTCTTGATTCACTTTATCGAAACCGCCTAACACAGTATTTGTCTCGCTTTGAACCAATAAGTCGTAGGCAATGTTGTAGGTAATTGAGTGTAAAAGACGGTTAGTGTAAATACCCATAGAGTCTTGATAATCTTCCGCCAATGCAGAGGCAAAGAAGAACATCATCCCCGGATTTTCAAGTAGTGCTTCTGCTAATCTCTGAATGCAAATAACATCAACTTGCATGTGTTCATCAGCCACTACGTTCCACTGACAAGGGGTCTGCGTGAAAAACTCCATCTCACCGAAGATATGGTAATCACAATTCACTTCGCCCAATTGAAAGCGTCGCCCATTAGCCGCGGAAATACTCATAGAGACTCTTCCTGCGGGCACTACATAAAGATACTGAAGCTGCTCACCTTGACGTAGGATTTCATCATTTTGATTGAAGTAACGAGAGTTAACTTGGTGTTGGTAGATGAGATCTCTAAATTCAGAGCTTTTTTGTTCTAAGTAGTTTTTAAAGCGTCCGCTTGAGTATGGTGCAATCTTCATACTTACTCTCTCATTGCATTACTGCTGTTTATATTCAAACGATTGTAACCACTTAAACCACAGGAGAGAACCCAATAAAAAAGCGACGGTCTCCCGTCGCTTTCGTCTTGCATTTATTCAGGCTCTTATTGAGTAATTAATGCTTCCAGTGCCGCTAATGACGCTAGCCGCTCTCCTTGCATCATTACCTCTGCCTCATCGACATATTGCCCAACGCCCTCCTTTACATCTTGTTCGTACAAGACAACATTGTTCAAGATAGAAGCGACATTAAGCCCTCTCAAGCGTCCCACGGTAAACAGCGCGGATGTTTCCATGTCTGCACCTAAAATGCCTTTGCCATTCCAGTACTGACAAAGCGCCTTCTCGTCATCGGTATAAAAACTGTCGTGTGAGCGTACCGTGCCCAAATAGTAAGGTGTTGTTTGCTGCTGCAAGAACTTGTCTAGCTCTTTAAGCAGAGAGAAGCTTGCATAGGCGGGATACGACGGCTTAACGTAAGCGGTAGAACCACCCTCATCGCGAACCGAGCCCTCTGCAATAATTAGCTCACCAAGCCCGATATGTGACTGCATCGCACCTGCAGACCCTACTCTGATGATATGAGTCACACCACAAAACTTAAGTTCTTCTACCGCAATGATCATTGAAGGTGCGCCAATGCCCGTGCTGCAAACCGATATCGCTTTACCTTGATATTGACCAGTGAAGATTCGATATTCACGGTTTTCAGAGACCAGTTCAGCATGTTCAAGCAAGTTAGCGATTCGATTCGCTCTATCTGGCTCACCACAAACAATAACTAACGGAGCAATTTGCGTTTCATCAACGCAGATATGAGGTTGCTTTGCCATCTTCACTCCTAAGAAGCCGTTGCTTGAGTTAACGATTTATCACTGTTTCGTTTAGCTGTGCGTGCCCACTCACGAGTACCGTTTGCCGCAATAAACATTAAGATTGCGTATTGAACAGACATTGCGTACACACCCTGCGTCGCATAAATACCAACGCTGATAATGTTAATCACAATCCACAGTATCCAGTTTTCAACATACTTACGTGTCATAAGAACTTGAGCAACAATAGATAGAATGGTCATCGTGGCATCCCAGAATGGGAACGCATCCGGTTCAAGCACTGGCTCCGCTAAATCCGCACCAAATAGATTCAGGCTATCTACCGCGATGTTTGCTAGCGCAAAAAAGAATGGGTCGATGTACATAGTTAACAAAGCAATAGAAATCGCACACGCTACGGCCGTTGCTACTAGTTTATTTTGGCTCAACCAACGAACTTCTAGCGTTTCACCTTGCTCATTAGGACGTGTCCATGCGTACCAACCGTAAATGTTGGCGCAAAAGAAAAAGAGTTGTAGAAGTAACAGTCCGTATAACTGAATTTGGAAAAAGATAACCGCGAATAAGGTGACATTCAGCAATCCGAACAGGTAGTTAATGGTTTTTTCTTGGCTTGCAAACCAAATACACAACAAACCAAACACGGTGCCGAATGCTTCAATCCAGCTCATTGCGTAGCCATCCCCTATTGGGATATTGACTAAAGTATTGTTGATATCAAGTAGAGCGAATAGGTCCATAGATGTGTCCTTTATTATTTGTTTTAGTGGCACCTATTTTATTGCGCCTCTCCAAATAAAAAGGAGGACATTTGTCCCCCCTAGAATGCATGCGATCATAAATCAGAATATTAAATCCGGAAAATCAATTTCACGGGAAGATGTCATAGCCCTCCCACAGTCTCGAACTCGAAACTCCAGCACCAGAACAGCCCCCTTCCAAAAACGAAATTTTAGCTTACTGGCTTAACGCCGATATCGCATTGACGGTTACGTTTGAGAAGCGCATGATTTTATCTCGAGCAGAATCGTTGTCTGGCGTGTTAACCGTGTAATCGCCCCAAAACTCGTTCTGTGCAACGTACTCAATTGTATGGCAGGTCACATGAATAAAGTAATTATGTTAGTAATGGGGCTGCTTTTTACCAGTCGATTGTTTGCCAGTATTGTTCCTCATGTTGGTCAACTTGAGCATGATGCGCCTATTCTCCTTCGCTCGGCATTGATTGTAGGGGTTGCGGCTTACGCGGTTTGGAGTGCATTTAAATACTTCAAAAAGATCAAGGCCTCAGATTCAGATCAACTGTAACGGCGAAAGTCCAAAAGCTTTTGAATAAGCCTCTAATTTCGATTACTGATCTGCGAAATAATCGACCAAGATTTTACGCCACTTTCGTGACTCACGAATCTTCAACAGGGCGCGGTTAATCTCTTCTTCGTACACGTTATTTTCAGTGATTATGAAACCGTAGTTGGACTTTTATAACTGATAAAATAACACCGCTATACCAAGCTTAAGTTTGATAGCTAGAAACTGACATAAACTGACTTTGTGCCGACGAACATAACTTTCCGCACTGAGTAATTTGGCTTTCTAGGAAGTAGATATTACGTCTACTTTTCACCCACTGGGCACGAACTTCCAGTTCTTGACCAATCAAAATCGGATGGTGAAAACGAGAGGTTAAACTCACCGTCATCGCCTTGATATCATTCTGAAATAGACAATGTAGCATCGCGCTGTCATGCAGTGTGGTGACAATGCCGCCTTGCATGATGCCATCGTAGCCCTCAGCTTTATCTGTTGGTACAATCTTGGCTCTGGTTTTATATTTAGCTACTGCCTCATGCTTAGTTAAAGAGTCATGCTCGCCAATAGCTTCAAAACAAATGGCGCTGTCGTTGAAAAAACCTTGGCTGCACACTTGGCAACGCCGATGATTGTGTGGAATGAAAACCTTCATACTTACCTTTACCCATAGATTGCTAGAGATTGATATGGCTCGACCAAAAAAACATCGCCAGTTGTGTACCCGTACGGCTTACTCTTGTTTTAAGCCCAATGGTGTTCCTATGGACGAGCTTCATAAAGAAGAATTGCTATTGGAAGAGCTCGAAGCCTTGCGCTTGGCTGATCAAGAAGGCCTGAGCCAGCTTGAAGCCGCTGAACAAATGCAGGTGTCTCGCCAAACGTTCGGCAACATTATCAAGCGTGCACGAGCTAAAGTCGCCAAGTGCATCGTCAATGGTCACGCGTTGGTGATTCAAAGTAGTTAATTAACGTGTTAGCCAGAAGTTATTTAACTCAGTGAGCGAGAACTCTGATGCTTACTTCGATACTTAGCTTGATGGCTCAGTAATCTGATACAGCTTTTTGCTTTGCCCTTCACACACATCCTTGCAATTGCATTCACGCTCAATGTCTAACTGTGCGAGTCCTCCACAACTGCCTTTGATTGGCTTGCGCGAAAAAATCACGCCTATCGCCATCAATGTAACGACTCCGACAAACCCCAATAGCGTCAACAAAAAGGTCATTGTCGGAACCCTCGAATAGCACCTAGCTGATTAGGCTGTACCATTAGAATCGAAGCTTGTTTTTTGTGCCCGTTTTCGCCGCACGTTTTATTGCCACACCCACTATTTCTCGGCTCGCGACCATAATCGAGATCGGTCACTTCCCGTAGATTGTCGAAATCCAAAGCCCCGATTTCTGCCTTACCTGTCGATGCCAAGACTCGAATATCGTTATTGAACAAGTGCGCCAGCATCTTCTTACCAATATAACGAACCACCACAGATTTCACATCGTAAGAACGGAGAACCGAAATCCATTGCTTCTTTTTATTGCAAGAGGTGTCGGAGTCAATCAAAGGAACAATCTGTTTTATCTGTCGTTGTTCATCGACAATCGCGATCTGTGGGGAACGAGCAAAGTGGTTGCCAACATGAAGGTCGCGACAAGGTACTGCGTATAACATAGTAACTTCCTGTTATTGATGATCAAGAGTTCAGCATACGCCCCATTATTGGCATATGCCAATAACTATCATGTGAAAAATAAGATTTACTGGATCGATAACTAAGATCACAAGCACCCAAACTTACCGTCATCTTCAGCCTATCTCAGTTACCTTTCAAATAACCATATATACTAGGGGGTAGTATTTTTACTGGGGGTATTTTTTGCGTTGTTAATGCCTATTATCAAGAGCCAAGCTCAAACCCATTACAAAAAGGCCTCGCACAACCGAGAGCTTAATCGACTATTCAACGTCACACACTAGTCTGAATAATGTCGAATTAGGGACCAATCAAAGATGTTTATAGGAAAAATAGGTTGGATTGAAAATCAAGAATTGCAGTCGGCTTCAATGTAAACAAGCTTATAATTTGAAGTGAACAACGCATCGAGTTGTTATAATATAACATCACACTAAATTACCATCATTTCTCATGAAACAGCCATTTATTCTAATCGATGTCATCAATCGCCTCTCCACACGCTATGTAAGCCGTTTCTCGACATGCTTTCGCTCTCTCAAGGGCTTGACTGTTGGCCTAGCATTATTGTGTTTTGCGCCAAATCTATATGCCCACCCTCACTCTTGGATAGAGATGAAAACTCATATTGAGGGAGAGAATGGCATGATCACCGGTCTCTCTATGGAGTGGTCTTTTGATGCAATGACCTCGATGTACATGTTGGATGGAGAAGACGTCTCTGCCGATACAGAAACTGAAACATTCAAAAAGCTCGCTGCGTCTGTAATCGAAAACATGATGTACGAGCACTACTTCACGTACTTTTATGATGGTGAAGAGCCCATCAAATATCAGGTGGTTGAGAACGCAAAGTTTGAGCGTGATAAAGCCAAGATGGTTCTAACATTTGACCTACCACTTTCTAAACCTAAGCCTGTGACACGAAACTCGCTTCGCGTATTGATTTTTGACCCTAGTTACTTTGTCGACATGTCGTGGCTATCCAACAGCGACGTGACATTGTCACCTGAACTAGCAAGACAATGCCATTTAGAATTAATCGAGCCTAACCCGACGCCAGAGCAAATGAGTTATGCAATGTCTTTACCTGTCGATGCAGATCCAGATAACACGCTAGGCCAACTGTTTACACAATCGGTTGAGCTTCATTGTGCGGCGGTTCCCGCTTCTTAGTCGCAGTGGTTCGTTTCAGCCTTTAAGTCAGCGTCTAGCTGATTAAGCATGGCAACTAATTAACAGAAAGATTTCAGATATAGGTTCTTGTTAAATGAAGAAAAATCAATCCAAAATCAATCACTACCTCATTGGTGCTGGTGCGTTCGTGCTTATTGCTATTGGTGCGTATCAACTGTGCTCCATGTGGCCATCGTTAGTTATCTCTAGCATTCAATGGCAAAGAGAAGTCAATTCAGAACTTGCAGACCTGCTCTATGAAGCTAAATCCAACCCTTGGGGCGCAGGCAGTTACCTTATCGGGTTCAGCTTTATCTATGGCATGCTTCATTCTTTGGGGCCTGGGCACGGCAAAGTTATCGTGTCGACTTACTTAGCGACTCACCCAACCAAAGCCAAGGCGAGTTTAGTGCTTACGGTCGTCTCCGCTTTTTTACAAGCATTGGTCGCAATCTTACTAGTAAGCGTGTTGCTGTGGGGCTTTAGTGCTTCCATGCGAGTAGTGAATGACAAAGCGAATATGTTTGTTTCATTAAGCTTTGCCTTAGTCGCGGTCGTCGGCGCACTTATATGTTGGAAGGCTTTGAAAAACATCTACACCGCTATGCGTAAGCCTAAGCTGAAAGTGAAAGCCATCACTACACTCGCAACAGACACAGCTGCGACAATTTCAGCGCGTTCGCCAATGGCACTTCGTTCATCAATATCAGCCCCTTCTCCGATAATCGACGCTACTAGCACAATGCAAGCCGCAGCTAACACTCATGCAGATCATTCTCATGCCGACTGTGGGTGCGGCCACCAGCATGTAGCCGATGCAGACGCAATCAACAAAGCCTCAACGCTCCGAGAATATGCTGGAATTATAGTGACGATTGGCGTAAGACCGTGCACCGGAGCCATCATGGTACTGCTTTTCGCAAACATGGTTGGCCTATATTGGATGGGTGTTGTCAGTGCTTTTTCCATGGCGATTGGTACTGCTTTCACAACCTCGACGATTGCTATAATGACACTAACAGGCAAGAACTTGGTAAAACGCTATTTGGCAGCAGGTAACAAGAATAACAGTGCTTCACTAAAAGCCGCAGGTCATTATTTACAGCTATTCGGTGGTGTTTTACTTGTCTTAATTGGCTTGTTGCTAATGAGTGGACAAGACAGCGGTATGTCGCCTGTTTTCACTATGTAGCGAACGATGTAATAACAAACCTCAGTTTATTGCGACCTTTACCATTTTTACTAAAAAACACTAGCCCTTATCTCTCAAATCTGAATTAACAGCCACATAATTTCTACTAACCTAACTTTGCACAGCCAGTTAGGTTAGTAGTCAGCCATTCAGAACAGCGCGCTCTATGTAGTTCTGTAACAAACCTACATCCAACTTTGATTTTCCTATTCTTAGCTACTCTTTCATAAACTAACTTAGATTGTTCTAACAATATTAGAGCACTATCCCCCTCCTTTTGAAAATAAGGACATAACTTCCGCAATCCAGAAACTGCGATCGCACTCTTCCTATTTTGAAAAAAAATAGAGCAGCAGTTTTATCAATTGAGTAACAAGCCGAAATTATACCCAATAAATTTCACATCAAACTCCAAGCCTTTACCTTACAACTACAGATAGAGCTTTCTTCAACCAAATTCTTGGATAACCTATACTCAAAGGTAAACAAATGAAACTATACATTCCGAGCGCCACGCTCAGTGTTTTGTTACTTTCTCCGAGTTTCGCGAGTGCCGAAGATATACCTGATTCACACGAATTGCGTAATTTTTCGATGCGCTCACAAAGCTCTGGGATAGCCCCACCGCAAGAAGTACTCGGCGTTTATGTTGTCAATTCTGGTCCTGGTCTGGATACCGGTTGTACCTATGCTTCTGGCGGACCTCTACTTATCTCTTTACCTGTTCCTATGGTTGTCAGCCCCAACGTTTTACAAAGTGACGGGAGAATTGCTCCGAGTAAACTGGGCGATATGCAGCAAAAAGGCGTTATCGGTTCTAACGCAAGGATCAGCATGCCGGTCTTCGACATAGACTCCAATGCCAACGTCAGTAATATTGCTCCAGAAATAGATATCGTATCTTTCAACGGAAAGTCTTTAGGTACGCTGCAAGGCGCTGATAACCGCTGGACGGATACTAACCTTCAAGTCGATATCAGTGATGTCAAGTTCGGCCAAAACAATGAGATTCGCGTCGATATTGATACTGGCAATACGGGAGACAACTGGTGTATGTCTGTCGATTGGGTCTCAATCGAGTTTGATGTTGCCATTCCTGTGATTCTTGCTCATGGCATTGCTGCACAATCAGACACTTGGGATGATGATACGGCTCCAGGCGTGCTTTCTACACTTGATGACTATGGCATTCGTTATACTCGTTTCTCTGCTGACAAAAATGGAACCACAGCGACTAACGCTAATATCTTGAACAACAAAATTCAGGGTTTTCTCGATGAGTTGAAATCCGACAAAGTTCACGTCATTGCACACAGTAAAGGCGGGCTAGATACCCAA
Organism: Vibrio sp. 10N.261.52.C11; assembly: GCF_041471405.1. Classification (NCBI taxonomy): domain Bacteria; kingdom Pseudomonadati; phylum Pseudomonadota; class Gammaproteobacteria; order Vibrionales; family Vibrionaceae; genus Vibrio; species Vibrio sp. 10N.261.52.C11. The sequence continues at coordinate 19,948 of NZ_JBFROI010000025.1, read as the reverse complement.
AACCTCAAAGCACTTAGCCCTTCCTTTGAGATAACCTCCCTTTCTACTTTCTCCACACCTCACCTTGGTAGCGTCGCAGCAGATTTGTCGGTGATAAAAATGGACCACTACGCCGATATCTACAGTAACGTCAGTACCGATCCAAATAATTACGCTGGCAAGTACATGCAACTCCCAAATATTCCGTTTGCGGGTCCTAAAATGCCTGGTATCCGTGATCTAACAACGGATACAGCATCAAACGCGATCCAAATGCGTACTCGCGGCAATATTGCAAATACATTTTCTATTGGGGCAAATGCCGATCTCAACCAAGACGGTGTTATTGAGAAAGATCCTGATATCGTTGGCCTATTCCCGTGGGGATCGCGTTGGGCAGGCGTTACCGCTTGGCAGGCGCTAAGAAGCTTTAGTTCTGCGGCCTACCTCGATACTCAAACTCAATCGGTCACAATGCCAAGTGTGCATGGACCACAAGCTCATCCAATCACCATAGTCAGTTACCAAGCCATTCAAACAGTACCGCAAGAAAATGATGTTGTTGTGACCTTGGAAAGCGCTAACCCAAGTTATACCAATGCATTGGGTAACGTATTGGCTAACCACTCAACAATGAAAACGGGACAAAACGTTGAACGTTTTCTACAACAAATTATTTCAATGCGCTAAGGAGTGGCCACAATGAAATTCATCAAGCAATTAGTGATGGTGTTCAGTCTTTTCTGTACCTTCATCACACCGGCTATCGCCAGTAATGCAATACCCGTTGGGATGAGTACAAGCACGACACTATCTCAACCAGTGACTAGTAACGATAACGAAGTCACAATGCTATTTACCATCGACAAAGCGGAAGCCCTAAAAGCAGAAATCATCGTGCCGTTGGATGATGCAACCGTATATTTAGTCAAGCCTAACGGGCAAGTCGCAACATCATCCAATGATGTGCAAGCGAACATACTTTCAGGTGACACACAAAGTCCGCCGCTACCGGGCAGCTATTTATTTTTGCCTGAAGTAACTAACCCTGAACCTGGCGAATGGAAGATCGTCGTTGATTTTCCAAACCCAAGTTACAACACAGTAATTATTGCTCAGGTTGCGATCCAATCCCCTATTGCGTTTGGCATGGCGATAGCTGCAAACCAATTTGTGGTCGGTGAACCAGTTCCCGTTTCTGCATTACTGACAAACAAAGGGAATCCAATCACAGGTGCCCAAACCAGCGCAGTGATCATTGATGAAGCTGGAATAAAAACACGCCTGACGCTTAAAGATGAGGGTGTCAATTTCGATGCTATTGCTAAAGATGGTGTCTACAGCAATATTTTCGTTCCACCCGCTGAAGGGGATTATCTAATTGAAGGCATAACGTCTTTTGAAGAATATGGAACAACTATCACTCGCCAGACAAGTAAAAAAATCCACGTACTACCCTCTGACATTGAATTTGTCAGCCTCTCACTCGCTCCACTGTTTTCCTCTGAAGGCTGTGTTATTGCCTTAGAGCAGCGCTTGGAACTTGATGTTAAATCCGCGGGGGATTTTGCCATTCATGGTTACCTCACCGATGGAATTGACGAGCTGAACACAAGCAAACGTCTGCAACTCAAACCTGCGAAGCAAATCGTCACTCTACAGTACTCAACTGAAGATATTTTTGGCGCGTTTGATTCAGCGTCTACTTTGACCTCCAACCCGACGATCATCTACGCAATCACTCAAGATGACATACGAATTTCAGCCCCTCGAATTCAGTTTGAAGAATTTATTGATTTAGCATCTTTTGAGCGTTGCCGCGAACCGATTGAAGTCACGGGGAGTTTAGTCACCACACCGACTATGTCGCAAGATGGAACCTACATTGATTCGCTGAGTTTTGAGTTTCCTATCCATGTTACGCGCAGTGGAACTTACACAGGTTCGGTAAATATCGTTGGTGCAGCCGGAGAGTATTTAGAGCTAGTGAGTTTCCAAGAACCGCTTGAGGCTGGCGAAAACACCATCAAGTTTACCGTTCCTGGTGACACGTTTAAGCAAGCCGATGGTCCTTATGAACTGAACGCACTGCTAATCTACAGTGGCGTTGACTCCTATCGACAAGGAGTTCTCGGTCAAACTCCACCATACCAAGCCTCTGATTTCAGTCCGCCAGTGAATGTGACCCTCCCCTCTAACCTATTCGGTTTGGAAAGAGAAAACTGGCAAGCAACCCCGGCAACACATGTCACGCAACATCGTGTCGGTGGTTACTTAAGAGCGGGGGCTTCAATCCCATACGACTACGAAACACTAGCGAGTTTTGACTTAAGTGAGGTTCGAGGGAAAATTAAACAGGCAACGCTTATTGTTGATTTCGGAGATTCAACTCTTCAATTTCCATTCAACAATGTAACTGCGCATATCGTTAATCAAACTTGGTCTCCAAACACACTGGATTACGACACGTTCTGTGAGTCTTTTACAATATGTGCAGCATGGAGTAATCCACTCACTACATTCAACAACGTAGAAGCCGGTCAAACGCTTAGGTTTACCAACTCTAAACTATTAGAAGCATTAAATGAGAAGAGAGTGTCTGGGTTGAACAAACTAGATATTGCTCTTACCTCTTCTCCCTATGAAAGAAGTTTCTTCATTAACGTTAAGCAGGTGTCATTATTCATCGAGTACTGATCCTAAAACTGAAATAGAATAAGGCCATGCCCAAGGTATCGCTTTGGGCATGGCCTCTCAGAGTGAACAGTGATGAACTTTGCAAGCTTCATATGTTTATTCTGTTAGAGCAGACTATGCCAGCCCCTCAACAGTAGTGATAAAGCACGCTAATCACTATAGACTCCATCAACCAACAAAATGAGATCGAAGTTTTATCCAAAAAGGCCAGTAGTCCCAACAACCGGGTGACTCCACAGATCTATCCATCCCATCACCAATTTTTTAGGTGACTTTAAAGATGCCCCTACACTAGTCTGATAGCTAAAGTTAGAATAGACCCGTTAAGTATCATCGATTTACAAAACAGAGCCAAAATATCTAAATAAAAACAGTGAGAAGCGATACAATAATCAAGTTGCAAAATTGCAGCGTGGGACACCTGCCCACTGACAGCCCATTCACAGAGAACCATAAAGTAGCCTCACATGTCTAAAGAACCCGGTTTCACTACAGAATACAAACTCGACAAGACGTTTTTCGCGGAGTGTTATGATCAAACTAGCCTTCCGACTCAATTTCCAAAAGCCTACTTAAAAGGAATACTGTTTCTTATTTTTGGTGTGGTTCTACTGGAATTTGAACTATTACCTAACGGCTATGTTGGCTGGTTCTTTATTGTTTTGAGTGTGATTGAAGCATTCAGTGTGTACTGCAAAAGAACCTGGTGGTTATGGCGACAAAAAATCAGCTCAGGCGCAGGCAGCAAAATTGTCTTTCAAGGTGACGCTAACGGAGTAAGTTACAAAAACCACAAAGCGACCAACACCATCGCGTGGAGTGACATCGACCAACTTGAGCAGACCGATCTTGGTTTTATCCTGCATATCGGTAAACAGCGCCAATATGTGAGTAAATCTTGTTTAAACGATGAAGCTATTGCCTTCATGATTGAACACCACGCCGCATCAAAAGCGAAATAACACCAATAAATGCCTGCTGACTTAGCAGGCATAATCGAGAAAGCTAAATACGGAACATTGTTATATAGCGTATGTGAGCGCTTATTTGCCGATATGCATGCAGGTTACACTTTAACTAGGGGCAATTTCCTTCTCGAAATTGCCCCTTCCATCGATTGCCCCTATTCATGAAAACCCTTGTTCATGTGCATCCCCCCCCCCCTGTTGCAGGGCGCGAGCACACTTTGTTCAATTTATAACCCAAAGAAGACTCGTGCCCGATAATCATCGTTCCAAGCAGCCTTCTTCAACTTCACTTTTTGGCTTGGTGCACCACATTCGCATTGCTTCAGCATGTGACAACCAGAGTCAAAGAAATTGATGAACTTTCCGAAGCCATGATGGAAATGATGGCTGAGATTCAATTGCACGAAAAACAACAAGAAGAATTCATCGAAGCGTTTATTCGCCTTATTGCTCAAGCGATCGATGATAAGTCACCGTACACAGCAGGACACTGTAATCGCGTTCCAGAAATTGGCATGATGCTGGCAAGTGCAGCTGAGAAATGCCAAAGCGGTAAGTTCAAAGACTTTGCTTTCCAAAATGATGCCGAACGAAGAGAGTTTCGTATTGCTGCCTGGTTGCATGACTGCGGAAAAATTACGACGCCAGAACATATTGTTGATAAGGGCACTAAACTTGAAGCGAACTACAACCGAATCAATGAAATTCGAACTCGGTTTGAAGTCCTACGGAGAGATGCAGAAATCGATTACTTAAACGTGTTATTGCACAGTGAGGTAAGTAAGGATAAAGCAAATGCCGAGTTTAAAGAAAAAGTACGCCAGTTGAACGATGACTTTGAGTTCCTTGCCAAGGCTAACATCGGTGGTGAATTCATGAGTGAAGATAAAGTTGCTCGAATTAAGCAAATTGCTGAGAAAACATGGTTACGTTACTTTGACGATCGCTTGGGTTTGTCGCCATTTGAAGAAATGAACAAACCCGAACAGGATTCGTCTCTACCAGTCATGGAAAAACTGCTAGAAGATAAACCTGAGCACATCATTAGACGTGTGCGACCCGTCGAATTCGAACCTGAGCATGGCATCCAAATGCAAGTTCCTGAGCATCAATACAACATGGGTGAGGTATACAATCTAACGATTTCACGTGGGACTTTGACACCGGAGGATCGTTTCAAAATCAATGAGCATATGATTAGTGGGATAAGAATGCTTGAAGCTTTGCCATTTCCACCTGAACTGAGCAATGTACCGCGCTATGCTTCCACGCACCATGAAACACTCAAAGGTAACGGTTATCCACGGAAATTGAATGCCGAGGATTTATCGATACCAGAACGTATATTGGTGATTGCAGACATATTTGAAGCGTTAACCGCAGGAGACCGGCCATACAAGAAAGCGAAGCCTGTGAGTATCGCTATCGATATAATGTATCAAATGGCAGTGGATGAGCATTTGGATATGGACTTATTCTTACTGTTCTTGGAGAGCGGAGTGTACCTCGACTACGCGAAGAAATTTATGCCGGAAGCACATGTTGACGAGGTCGACATTCAAAAATATCGATCTGACTAAACCGAAAAGGTGTCTAGTGGCATAGTAAATTTAGCTACCCAATTCAAAGGTGATGTATAATCAGCGCAATACTTAAAGCAGCGACCTGATCCATAAAAGATGAATTGTTTGTCACTTCAGGAAGAGGCATCGCGCCTACGCCAAAGGCGGGAGAACTTATTGAAAAAGCCAGAGAAATCGTAATAGCGATGCAAGCCTTCGCAAACTCACAACAATACAACCCACTAATAGATGATAAAGTTTTTTCCATCGCGGCTAACGACTATGAAATAGAAACCGTTATAAAACCTATGTTTCATGATTTCCAGAAAGCAGCGCCGATGAGCTCGTTGCACATAGCTCCAGCCAGAACTCAACTTCAGTGGGCTTCATTACTTAGGTCTGGCGATGTAGATTTTGTTTTGTCACCTGAACTAACGAGTAACGAGTCGGATTTAATTCAAACTAAGTTGTTTTCTGACCAAGAGGTCTGTTTTTACAATCCTCAAAAGCAAACACCGCCAACAACGATAGAGCAATATTGTTCCAAACCTCACGCCATCATGTCTTTTGAGCATTCTCACCAAACTGAGATAGACACAATACTTAAAAAACGAGGAGTGAAGAGAAAAATCGTGGCTAGTGCGCCAAGTTTTGGGGCGATAGCGTCTTTAATTAAAGGACCCTAGCCAACGTTAATTGCAGCTTCATTGAGTGGAAAAAGTGCTCAACATCAGTGTTGTCCAAAAAACTACTTTTTCCACTCATATTTGCCTTATGTTATAAGAAATGAATTACCCATATTCTACGAGTTAAAGGCTATTAGGTGATTCATCGATGCATTTTTCTAAGATTTATTCTAGATTGGTTTATGTTATTACTCGAAAACCAAAAGGCCTCGTACATGCGAGGCCTTACGTTTTTCATTTAACGTTTACAGCTAACCTACTTCGCTGACTTCTCTTGTTAGCTTTCCTTACTGACCTAAGTTACTGACTCAGCTCACTGAACTTCGGCAAGCTTTTCACAAACCTCTGGTGTACATCCATATAAGTTTGCATATAGATTTCATCGATATTGTCACTACCCGGGAAGCTGGATGAGAAATCTACGTGGTTGCGGTCAATCGACAATTTAGCCGCCTCGACAATATGAGCAATGAACATTCGAGGATCTTCCAAGCCGATAGAGATACGCATTGTCGTCGGTTTGATACCGGCTTCATTGAGCGCTTCATCACTGAGTTCTGAGTGCGTAGTCAGTGCTGGACACAGCGCCACTGTATTGGTTTGCCCTAAACTTACTTGCATGCCGATAGCGGGCTCAAGCATGTCGAAGAACTGTTTGAAGCCATCTCGATTGATTGGCGCACGGTCGCCATTGCCTTCCATATCGATAGTGAAAAGCGCCGCTGGTAGCCCCAAGTACATGTTGTTCTGGCAGTGTTCATAGTTATCACTATCTGGCAAAGCAGGACACGACACATTGATGTCTGGGTGAGCATCAAAGATCTTCGCGAGAGTCAGTGTATTAATCGTTTTTTGCACCACTCGCATCTCATACGTTTTCATACCATTGAGCACTTCAAACGCTTTATCTGCATCTAGGAATGCACCCTTAATGTAGTACACATTCCAAAACAGCGTTTCGTTCCATCGGATTTTGGCCTCATCACCGTTGGGCTTGGTGAAAGTGACCTCCTCTCCTTTTGGCACAAACATAGTCTCATTGCGACCAATCACAACCCCAGCAGTTGTGGTGCCAGAACCCGCCAGTTCTTTGGTGTAGGAGTGAATCACATAATCTGGTCTTTCCATCACATCGTCACGTTTTAGTACTGGGTGCAACAATGGTGTACCCACTGTTGAGTCAACAATCACATCCCAACCACGAGAGTGACCAGCTTTACTGATGCTAGCAACATCCAACACGTATCCATGCGGGTTACACGGTGACTCTAGGTAAACGTAGATTTTCTTACCTGCAGCGATGCGATCTGCGTATTTATCAGCAACCTCATCAAGGCGCGTCGCAAACTCATCACCGGAGTAACCATCCACCCACTCTACCGCGACATTCAGATTAGAAGGTTTTCCAAACCAATCTTCCAACAGCTGGTAAGAACCACCGTAGATATTGCGTGAAGCCAAAACAATCTCTTCATGCCCGAGCAAGTGGCTCAACAACCCATCAATAGCCGCCATACCCGAGTTAAAGTTCCATGCGAGGTATTCGTTGGCTCTAGAGCCTGCCTCGATATCAACCATATGGTTAGCCAGTGAAATCGATGTAGGGTTAAGCAGTCGAGAATATATATCGTGCAACGGCTCTTTACCGTTAAACGCATCTTCAATCCATTCTGTACACGCAAACAAATAGGTCGCGGTACGTGTAATCACAGGGCTTGCAGAAAATATAGCAGCGACATTATCGAAAATTGGATACGCACCTTTAGACGCAAAATTACCATTATTGGTGGCAATAGACTGGTAAGTGGCGCGCATTGGGTTTTGCAGATTATCGAGGATCTTAGCGATCTGGAATGACAAAAAACGTTTGGCGTTAAACCAAGCGATTCGGTCACTTTTATCGAGCTCTGAAAGTCCATCAACCGTCAATGCCCAAAGATCGTGTGTCTTGGTATTGGCTTGGTACAGTGTCGTCGCCAGTTCAATCAGCGTGATGCCGTAATCGCTATTTGGGTCGATACCAAAATGCTTTGCTTGCTCAACGGCAAGAGCTTCTGCTTGTTCGTGTTTGGTGGTTTTACGCAGTGGGCTAAGTTGAGTTGAAGTATTCATAATTCCTAAGTCATTCCATGCTTGTTGTTCCTTCTTTAATTTTAGTTTTGGGCAGATGTTAAAAATTGCTATTTGCGAAGTAAGACATACACTTTGAGCAATAATATTGCCAAACTAAATTCAATATTGATGGATTATGCCAATGGACGAGATCGACAAAAAAATACTGGCTGAACTGCAAAACAACGCTCGGCTGTCTAATCAAGAGTTGGCCGATCGAGTAGCACTGTCGCCCTCTCCTTGCTTACGCCGAGTTCGAGCATTAGAGAAACAAGGGATAATTCGTGGTTACCACGCCAGTGTCGACCAAGAAGCGTGTGGCCTGCCAGTCAATGTGTTTGTGTTGGTGAAACTTGAAAAGCCGACAGAAGAGAACATGCGAGACTTTGAGCAGCACATTGAAGTGATTGACGAGGTGTTAGAGTGTTTTCTGATGACGGGCAATCACGACTACCTATTGCATGTAGTCAGTGAATCGCTAAAAAGCTACGAGCAGTTCATCCGTAAACAACTAACTCGCCTGCCTAATATTGCTTCTATTGAATCCAGCTTCGCCTTCGGTCAGGTAAAAACTAAGACCAAGTTGCCAGTGAGGTAATTAGAAACGACTTAATGTGTCTGTGCTGAAGGCATTGGATAATCATCTCCAATCATACAGATAAGAGCGCCACCAAAAGCTTTTTCGTAACGTATTTTTCCTGTCGCATCTGAGCTTTCTATACTCGAACTGCCGTCCACAATCTTATTAATTTCTTGTGCGACTTTTGTTGGTACCAACCAGATACAAGCTGCAACAGAGCAAGTGGATGATGACGATTCGCAACCTGTCTCGGAGCTTCCTCTTATCCAAAGACTATCCTTTTCCTTAAGCAGTAATTGCGTTGCTATGTAATCTGGGTGGTCGATGTACTGATCGCCACCTATCCATGTATCTTCATAAGGTAGGTACGGCCCTTTCCATGTGGATAAGCCCGGATTTGCAATTAAGTGATTGATGTTTAAGTAGCCGAAGTTCGTATCGGTATCGGAAGCAATAGGAGGCAGAGAGCCATTATCACGAGAATATTGCTCAGCGGCATCCAAAACAGTATTCAGTTGGCCGATTAGAAATTTTGCCTCGTCGACACGGGACATACGGTTCCCGAACTGGTTGTAGATAAAAAAAGCGGCAATGAGCATCAGTAAGCCAAACGTTACAAGTTTCCATTTTTTTATCTGACGCAGAAGTTTCAACATCTATTTTATCTCTCATCAAGAAGGTTCTGATAACGCTAAGGTCGTCCCTATGAGAAAGATTATACCAGAGTAAAATCAAGCGTTTTGCATTGAAACTTACTTGTCCATGTCTGCGGAAAATAAGCCTAGCTCTAATGTGCCCAACTTCGATTTAGAGCCTCCCTAAAAACAAACAATCATCACACCCGACTTCACTGACTTAACCCTCAAATCAACCTTGTATTGAATTGCTCCGTAAAACAAACCAAAGCGATGGAAATCGATTTGAAGTGATCGTTTTATCGGACTGTCATCTAATTTTTGTACTTTGATATAACAAATAGCTCAAAAGTTATTGAGTGATCGTTCAATTATATCAAATTTTCCACTATAGTTGATTGGTCAAACAACTCACAACAAGGAAAAGTTATGAATCCAAATACCGAATCTCAATCAACGCCGACTCGATCTATCCCTCAAGAAGCATTTGATTGGTACGACGAATATGCACACGGCCTGATTGATCGCAGAGAGTTTATGGCTCGTCTATCTGGGCTAGCTGTACTTGGCTTAACCATGACGACGCTAACTTCTGCACTGATTCCTAATTATGCGCAGGCAGAGCAAGTCTCTTTCAATGACCCTTCCATCAAAGCAACCTACGAGAAGTTTCCTTCACCTAAAGGACACGGCGAAGGCTATGGTTACTTGGTTGTACCCAAAGAGTTAGAGGGCAATACGCCTGTTGTATTGGTCATTCATGAAAATAGAGGCCTCAATCCATACATAAAGGATGTGGCAAGACGACTCGCAGCGGCGGGGTTTATTGCGTTTGCACCTGATGCACTCTATTCGCTTGGCGGGTATCCAGGTAATGATGATGAAGGTCGAACGATGCAGAAGTCGCTATCAAAAGAGAAAATCGAAGAAGACTTTATCGCAGCGGCAAACTTCTTGAAGTCCCATGAAAAAAGTAACGGTAAGCTAGGCGCAGTCGGTTTCTGCTTCGGTGGCTATATCGTGAATATGTTGGCCGCTGTCATGCCAGAGCAACTCGATGCAGGCGTTCCATTTTATGGTACTCCTGCCGCACCAGATTTAAGAAAAAATGTAAAAGGCCCCTTGCTCATCCAATTTGCGGGAATCGATAAACGCGTGAATGCGACTTGGCCAGATTATGAAGCCGAACTCAAAGAGAACGAAGCAGACTACACAGCTTACATCTATGACGGCGTGAACCATGGCTTCCATAACGATTCAACTGGCCGCTATGCTGAAGAAGAAGCAGAGTTAGCTTGGAAACGTACACTTGAGTTCTTTAACCAAAAGCTTTCTTAATAGTTAGCTTTACTGAACCCGTTTTCTTTAGATTCCGAGTGACTGCCCTATTCCCTACAAAACCCAAAAGGCCTCGCACTCGCGAGGCCTTTGTTGGTCGGTAATCAGTTCCTCCCTTTTCCCATTACCAACAATAGGTTTGAGATGTAAACCAAGGGGGTTAGAAGGGGATTGTCGGTCGAGTCTCACGTACAGAAGCCTCGTTGATTCACTGACTTAACCGCTCATCAATGTAACTTCGCTTCAAACAAACCTATTGACCCGATCGCGCAAATAGATAATATAGATAGCTAGACGTCTACATGTCTTTTATTTATTAAATGGAGTTATCATGAACAGCTACAAAAAAATCACAGCATCCCTGTTGGCATTAGCTTTCGTATTCGGTGTAACAGGATGTGGAAAAAAAGACGAGGCTGTCATCAAGATTGGGGCGACAGTTGGCCCACATGCACAAGTTGTACAAGCTGTTGCCAAAGAAGCAGCAAAGCAAGGGATAAACATTGAACTCGTCGAGTTCTCAGACTATATCACCCCTAACGCAGCATTAGATGATGGAAGTATCCAACTGAACAGTTACCAGCATCAGCCATTCCTCGATAACTTTAATGCCAATCACGATAGCCAGTTAGTTTCTATCGGACGTTCAATTTTGATGCGTATGGGCGTTTACTCGAACAAGTACACTTCGCTTGATTCTATTCCCGAAAACGCTCGAATCGCGATTCCAAACGATCCAACGAATGGCGGGCGTGGACTATTACTGCTTGAAGATGCAGGGCTGATCTCATTAAAAGACAACGCTGGTTTCAACGCGTCTTTAAACGATATTGTTAGCAACCCGAAGAACATTCGATTTGTTGAAGTGGATGCCGCGCAGCTCCCCCGCTCTCTTGACGATGTAGATGCTGCTGCAATCACCATGAACTATGTAATGTCGGCTGGACTCGACCCTAAGAAACAAGGCATTTACTTAGAGAAAAAAGACGCACCTTTAGCAGTGATGGTTGTTGCGGCGCGAGAAGAAGACAAAAATAATGAAACGTATAAAAAGATTATCTCAATTTACCACTCACAAGAGATCAATGACTTTTTAGACAGCACTTTCAAAGGCACCATCGAAGCCGCAAATTAAGCTAAATCGTTTCAGATTTGGCGTTGCATGATACTCATAAAGCAACGCCAGATTTGAGTTGGCGGGTTGTCGTTGACGCATTCCAGCTTCTTTTCAAATTAGAGAGCAAAGCTTTAGTTACTTGAATGGAGGTTGAAAACCATATCGTCAGAGCAGATTATGTAAGCATAAAATTCAATTAAATCTGGGGGCTTTGCATGAAAAAAGAAGTGATACTTTTTGATATAAACGAAACGGTTTTAAATTTGGAGTCATTACAGCCTAAATTTAAAGCGGTGTTTGGAAAGGAGGATGCATTATCACTTTGGTTTTCAAAGCTTTTACACTCTTCAACGGTTTGCATCGCAACAAACGTAAAATCTACTTTTTCTGAATTAGCGAATGCAGCGCTCAACGCTATTGCACAACGGTACAAGTGTGATTTAACGGCGGAAAGCAAAGGTGCCTTGTTAACTTCTTTTGCCAATCTACCACCGCACACAGATATCAAAGCGTCTTTGCTCAAATTGCGCGAGAACGGGTTTAAAACCGTCGCTTTTTCCAACTCATCCCTCGATCTCATCACTTCTCAAATCAAGAACTCAGGCTTAGAAGATTATTTCGACACCGTCATTTCCGTTGAAGAAACAGGCAGTTTCAAACCCAATTCAGATGTGTATAACTTTGCAGCCGAAACTTTAAAAGAGCCTGTCGAAAACCTTCGTCTTGTCGCTACTCATGATTGGGACACTCATGGTGCGCTATCCGCTGGCTTACAAGCAGCCTATATAGACCGAACAGGAGTTGAGTATCATTCCTTGTATTTGAAGCCGGAGATTAGCTCAAAGACGATGGATGGTGTGGTAGAACAGATAATTAAGCACAATTTAGACAAGTAAAATCTCAAGAGACTTTTCTACTCCTGATTCGATACAACCACCCTGTAGTGGTCAACAAATTCCGGACACTGACTTAACCGCTTTGATCAACCTTGTGTTGAACTGCTCTGGTTATAGAGACGCTGTCGGTTACCTAAAAACTGCAGTTACCTAGCAACAAATATAAGCT
>NZ_JBFROI010000025.1:0-6455 GCF_041471405.1 Vibrio sp. 10N.261.52.C11 | reverse complement strand
TAGCAACAAATATAAGCTAAAAACAACTGTACGATTGAGGAACGCGTTTTTCTTCATCCCAGCCTAATAGCTCAATATTGATCAATGACTTGCGCTTCTCATTACACAGTGAAGCGATATTGATGATAGGCAGTTGGCTACGAAACTGCGCTGTAAGGATGACCTTTTTACTTTCGTTAAGGCTGCTTCTGCATTGCGACAAAATCGCTTCAGTATCTAGTTGGTGTGCGTTCTCGATAATTTGGATATCAGCATTCTCTTGATAGCAATCTATCAACCAAGATACAGCAGGCTCTTCTATGCTGGTGAGCACGATGACATCTTTTGTTGTGACCAATTCTTTGAGTTCAGATAGTTTGAGTTCAGTTTCCATAGTTACCCTCATTCAGCAGCAAATACATTAAAGTCGATTGCCCAGTTTAGCCTGTGCTAAGTGGTAGCCTCTGTCGATCATCTCTTGTGAGCGATCAAACTCTAGGGTGCCACAAGCATTGCGTGGGATCTCAAGCGTGATATCGGCGGGGTAAGCGGCCAACTTTTGGCGAGCAATGGTCGATTGCATCGCATCAAATGCTTGGTTGGCAATATCGTAAAAAGCAAAGTTGAAGCTCATTTTGCTTTTTACACTGCTACCGAGGTTATCGATAAAATGCACAACCTTCTCATGCAGGTTGCTCTCTTTTGTTGGCAGGGAAACCGGTATCACTTCCTGTTTAACCATTTCAGGTTCACCACCTAAATTCACAGCCAGTGTAAAGTCTGTATTATCACCAAAGGTAGGCGCAATCGGTACGGGATTAAGAACGCCGCCATCAATCAGCACTTCTCCATTGATAACGTGAGGGGTCAAGAACAGTGGCAAAGAGATAGAGGCGCGAATGGCATCAAACAGAGAACCTGATTGCAGCCAAACCTCTTTTTCATCGGCGACGTTAGCGGCAACTGCGGTATAAGGGATGGGCAGATCTTCAATTGAAATCTCGCCGATCAGTCCACGCAGAGTGTCGATGATCTTGTCCCCTTTGAACATACCACTCGACTGCCATGAAAAGTCCAACAACATCGCCATATCACCTTGATCGATACTGGTGACCCACTCTTCAAATTCATCCAACTTGCCCGCAGCGTAGACACCACCGATAAGTGCGCCAATTGAACAGCCAGAAATGGATTTTATCTGATAGCCATGCTCAATTAACCAGCGGATGACTCCAACGTGAACCAAGCCTCTTGCGCCACCACTGCCAAGTACCAATGAGATCGTTTTTGCCATCATATTAATCCTTTAGTTTTAAATTCTAGGTGGGCTAACTCGCCGATTTACCAATTCGCCGATCTCAACTCACTGAATCACTCTCAGTTCATTCGGGTAATGAAGGTTTGCTCGTCATCCACAAAAGCCACATAGTCGCCGTGATAGATAAAAACCCGACCACGCCCTTCAACGATACACGCAAGCTGTGGGTTCAAATCTTCTTCAATATCTCTACTTTGAAAAGTGCCGGTATCGGTGATCACACCGCGGAGTTTAGGCAAAAATCCATAACTGCGTTTGGCTTGATCAATCAGGCTCAACTCGCTGGCGGTAGAAAAGCAAGCTGGGATTGGGCCTGCATCTTCGATAAACATAGTTTTCAGTTCTTCAAAGGCTGTAATTACCAGCCAGTCGATGCCATTTACGTGATGGATAAACATTGTTTATAAATACCTAGTTTCTCGATAACTCTAATGCGGAGATTCTATCACTATCAAGTGCAGAACGTGGGAGAAATTAAGGGACTACAAATAACCAGACACATACTATCTACAGGGTCTAATACTAGTCGTCCGACTCTACGACTAATGTCTAACCGACTGAGTCTATTTGTTTTTTTGGGTTTGGTATAAGGTACTAACAACTAAATGTTAATGAATGTTTAATTATAAGTTGACGCATTGTTTACACTTCATGCCGTGAGTCAACAACGTTTGTTGGAATAACACACCTCAGAGTGTGAACGAAAGGAATCAAAATGAGCACTACTTTAGAGTCCGCACATATACAAACAGAGAAGCCTCAAGCCAATGAGGATGAACTCACCTATGAACAACAACATAAACCAAGATCGGAATTTGATTCCCGAGAACAGTATCTAGAACACGAATTGCAAATCATGTCGCCTAAGCGCTGGCGTCCAAATTTGCCGTTTAAAGATTATCGATTTGAGATAGAAGACACCATCCCAGCGATGGCGGCGACCATTGGTAAAGTGGTTATGGTGGGCGCTATTGCAGCCACCTTTGCTGGGGCTCTCGGATTAAATGAAGACTTCATTCTAGAAAACGTTCGTTATGAACTCCTCATCGCCTCAGTTTTCATCATCCTTTTCTCTGGCTTCTTACTACCAACGGCTAACCTCGCAGGGACCCACGGCCCACTTATCCCTTTGATTCCGATTGTGGTTGCAGCAGGTGGACACCCGATGGCGTTTGGCCTGTTGATTGGCGCTTTTGGCCTCATCTTAGCCATCAGTAAAGGTGGCAGCATGTTGGCCAACCTCACCAGTAAAGGCGTGTGTGGCGGCTTATTGCTCTACCTCGGCTTTGTTGGAACCGCCTCTCAAGTGAAAAAGCTTTTCGCTTGGGCTGAAGGAATCGGTATGAGCCACATCGCGTTTGTGGTGATCTTTTGCACCATTATCTTGTACGCGCTACTGGAACACTTCCGCAAACGTTGGTTAGCAGTACCTCTTAGCTGCTTGTTGGGTGGTACGATTGCATTTGCCATGGGCGCCCCATTTGCTTTCCACACTGAGCCAGGCTTGCCCAACATGAACCCTATGTATTGGTGGGGAGAAAATACAGGTTGGATGCTAGGCCTACCGACGATTGAACACTTCATGGTGGTATTGCCGTTTGCGATTCTAGCCGTAGCGATGTGGTCACCGGATTTCTTAGGGCATCAAGTATTCCAAAAGATCAGCTACCCAGAACGTACCGAAAAAGTACACATGAACATCGACGACACCATGACCACGGCATCAATTCGTCAAACGTTCGGTTCTCTGCTTGGCGGTACTAACTTTACGTCTTCATGGGGGACTTATATCGTACCGGCTGCGATTGCTAAACGCCCTATTCCTGCCGGCGCGCTGCTCACAGCTCTGTTCTGTATCATCGCCGCAGTTTGGGGTTACCCGATGGATTTAGCTATCTGGCAACCTGTACTGTGTGTGGCGCTGATTGTTGGGGTATTTGTTCCATTGCTAGAAGCTGGAATGGAAATGACGCGTGAAGGAAAAACCACACAGTCGGCAGCGATTGTTGTATTTTCTTCAGCGCTCGTTAACCCAGCATTTGGTTGGGCTCTCACCATGCTGTTGGATAACTTAGGCTTAGTCGGTTGTAAAGAACGTAGTAGTGAACTGAGTAAAATGAGCCGCTGGGTGTTGCCTGGCACTATGTTTATTGTGCTAAGTGGCGTAATGGCGTTGGTTGGCCTTCTACCGGGGATTCCAGCGATTATCCCGAGCTTTCGCTAGGCTCGATTAATATTGAGTTTCAGTCGGACCACAAAAAGGCCTCGCAATCGCGAGGCCTTGTTTTATCTATCAAACCAGTGAGATAAATGAGTGTCGCTATTGTTTCTGTAGCTTATCGAATCCATTAATTCGCAGATGAAGCTGCGTTCCCATAGTCAACGAAACCAACAGACTAATCAAAGCAATCACTGCTCCAGAAACAAACACCCATTGATAACCAGACATCCAGATGATTCCCAACAGAAATGGTAGGAACACCGCTGCAATATGGTTGATGGTGAATGACAAACTCGCCGTTGAAGCCACTTCATCTTCCCGAATTGTCTTTTTAAAGTAGGTGTTCAAAGCAATCGCAAAACTAAAAATGATACTGTCGACAACATACAACCCCGCTGCCGCATAATGATCATCCACAAATGCGTAAGATAGGAACACCAACACTAACGCGGCATACTCAATGATCAAAGCTAGCCTCTCTCCGACTCGGTCGATAAATCTCCCAACATAAGGTAGAGCAAGAGTTGCTGCTAAGCTGGATACCATAAATAAAGCGGCCATCATCGCAATCGTATAGTGGAACTTGGTCACCATCAGTAAGCCAGCAAATGCCACAAAGATCTGTCTTCTTGCTCCACTCAAAAAGGTAAGAATGTAATAGGTCGTGTATTCACGTCGGACAATGAGTTTAGTGTGTTGTTTAACCTCTGTATGAGTATTTTTAAACGTGACCAAGTACACCGCTAGCCAGAAACATATTGCTCCACAAGTAAAGAAAATAGCCTTATCTGAAACGTCAAAAAGATAGCTCGCGACCATAATGCATAGAAAAGTCACCATCGAGAAGAAAGAGGCAGCAGATCGAATTTTCCCCATTGATTCACTGAAGTTCTTAGTCGCTAACAACTGTGTTGAGAGTGATTTGTTCACCGCTTCTAAATAATGGAAACCAATAGACATGATCGTCGTGCTGAAATAGAAGCCATAAATCGAAGGCAAATACCCCGTCACGGCAACGCCTAGCCCTAATATTGCAACCGACAGTACAGCGACTCTTTGTTCTGAAGCGATGAACAACAGAAACAAAACGGTAAATGAGAGCAAGCCTGGGATTTCCCTGACACTCTGCAATACACCCACATCAGCCCCGGTCATACCAACAGTGTCGACAGCGAAGTTATTCATCACGACTCGCCATCCAGTATTCGCTATCACTGACGCGATAGCGATGATAACCAACATCGCGAATGAGCTCCGCGATGTTAAAAGCCTAAGCCAGAGAGTCATTTAAACCGCCGATTCTAAAAGAAAATCATGAATATGATCGCGCATGAATAAAGCCATCGAAGAGAGGTCTTCCCATGTTTCTTTATTCGTGTGGGTAATGCACTCAACAAAAACTTTGCTTAAGTGTGGCTCAGCATGTAACCAACGACTGACATATTTCCCGGTGTAACACACATGCTGCATTTCATCTTCTAAGATTTTTTGAATCGTTGGACGCATTTGTTTCATGTAATCATCGTCAGACTCATCGATGATCGCCAAATGCAGTAACAGTAAACGCCATGAACGTATTTCAATAGAGTGAACCCTAAACAGGAATGTCTTAAGCTCATCGTCAAAGTTCATGACTTTATCTAACTCATATTGAACTTCATGTTCATGCGTTTCTGTCTCGTACCCAGTAAAAGGGATAAGGCTGGCAAACAACGTAGAATGATTCATCTCATCGTTATAATGACGCAACATAAGCGGCCTTAATTCATCATCTGCATACCGCTCTGCGATCATTCGTAACCTTGCCGCACCTTTAGCCTCATCGATTGCATTGTGTAAAAGGTAGTAAGCCATCATCTTTTTATTTTGAAAAATAGTTCGAGCCAAACCATTCATCATCTCAGAAGTGAAAGACAAATCAGATACTAAATATTTCTCAATGCAATCCTTGTATTCTTTTGAAAGACTCACACCTTGGGTGTCAAATAAACTATAGAGACTGTTTTGTATATTATTCATAAACCATTCCTTTCCTCAGCACACATCTTCAATAAGACACTCTCTCGAGTGCCTTATTAAGAGGGAGCAAGCTAATTAGCGAGACTCTTTTTTGTGGTGTTCTGACGGGGCTGGATTCGGTTCAAAAGCAGCATTTGAGCGTACCAGTCTTGGAGGTTGGCTAGAGATATCTTGCTTCTTAAGTTTTAACGATAAAGCCGCTATTAGTTTTCCGTTCATATTCAGATCCTCAAAAATAATGGTATGTTCTGAGCTTGGTAACGATATGCAACTAAGACAAAGAACACAGAGACAATACAACTCGTTAACAAATTGTTACACGATCATTTTTAGAATGTTATTTTTTGGGATTGATAAGTATCCAGGGAGCTTTTACTTCTTTGATAAATTCATTGGAGATTATTATTTGTCGCTGACGATGATGTACAAATCAGGTCTGTGCCAGTTGGATTGAATAATAAGTAAAACAAAGTCACAGACTTGTCGCAGTTAATGAAATTCCGTGGAACGGTTCAATTAAACCCAAACCTCCCCCCTCTAGCTCCCCCTCAAATGGAGTTCACCGATCTCATTAGATATACGTCCGAGGGGGAGAACATTCTTTGGCGCTGCACATGTAGCGATCTGTATTCAGTTCCTCCCCTTTCCCGCTACCAACAAGAAATTGGAGATGTAAACCAAGGGGAGGTTAGGAGGGGATTATAGGTCAAGTCTCATATGCATCTGATTCACAAGCAATAACGCAACTTGTTACAATACCCATAATTAAAAGATGGTCTTATTTCGCTATACTCCGCGCCTAATTCCAGAAACAGACCTAATACCAATGAATATCTTTAAAGCCTTAGCTCTTTCTATAACGCTATTTTTAGTTGGCTGTGCATCTGGTTCAGCAATATGGCGTTGTTGCCTAAATCA